>VGYL01001026.1 GCA_016872975.1 Planctomycetota bacterium | reverse complement strand
CATGATGCATTTCGTCTCGGCCCTGCCCAACGCCTGTCCGCACCACGAATTCAAGGGCCTGCGCACCAACGTGCAGTTCGAGTGCAAGACGTCCCCCCTGACCGTCGTGGACGGCAAGATCAAAGTTCCCACCGGTCCGGGCCTGGGCGTGGATATCGATCCCAATTACCTCCAAAAGCATCAACCGGTAAAAGCGTAAGAACATAGCTGCCGCGGGAAAGCCCCCGATGCGCCAGCATACGCGTCGGGATTTCAGAGGTCCGCCGTTGTGGCTATACTGTCGGCAGCACGGATGAACCGGTTGCCGTGCCGGAGAACAGCTAAGATGTCGGTATGGGAGATGCCGCCATGAAGAGACGAAGCGGATTCACACTCATCGAGTTGTTGGTCGTCATCTCGATCATCGCGGTGCTGATGGCGATCATGATCCCCACCCTGGGGCGGATCAAGCGACAGGCGGCGGGCAGTGCCTGCGGGAGAAAAGGGGACATTCTACTTTTTCGCCGCGGCGGGGGTGGAGGGTTGACGGGTTGCAGCGGACCGGGTAGGACTGGCCGTCATGAATACAGATGCAAAGAAGATCAAGCTCCCGAAGTGGTTGCCGGTGGCGGTTCTGGTGGTGGGCGTCCTGGGCGGGGCCGTGTGGCTCTGGGAGGACGTGCTCGAGGACCGTCTGATTCCCAAGCGCTGGGCCGCCGTGGAGGGGCACGATTTCTATCGCAGCGGCCAACTTTCGGCGCGGCTCATCAAGAAGATGCTGGTGCGCCACAACATCCAGGTGATCGTGGCTCTCACGGGCCGCGACCCGAAGGATCGGGACCAGGAGGCGGAGGAGAAGGCCGCCGCCGAGCTGGGGATCGAGTTGCACCGCTTCCCGCTGACGGGCGACGGTACGGGAGACATCCAGCAATACGCCGGCGCCCTGGCGACTCTCATCCAGGCCGAGCGACAGGGCCGGACGGCGTTGATCCACTGTGCCGCCGGGGTCCAGCGTACGGGTGGCACGATCGCGTTTCTGCGTCTGCTGGTGGACAAGAGGGACGCGGCGGACGTGGTGCGGGAATTGCGGCGGCACGGCTGGCGTCCCAGGCGCAACCCCCACCTCCTGCCTTACCTCAACGAAAACCTCCCTCGTCTCGCTGCGATTCTTCGTGACCAAGGTCTGTTCGACGAGATCCCCAATCCACTGCCTGTCCTGCAGACTCCGTAGGCGGAGGCCGAGATTGCCGCTCGCCCCGCGCTCCCCTCGCTCGAAAGCTGTCCTTCTCGCGTCACGAACGACCAGTGGTCCCAGGTGTGTACTTGGGTAGATTAGGGAATTCCCTTATTGACGCAGGCGGGGCAACATGAGAGAAATAGGGACAGTCAAAGTTCAGTTTCCTAGCAGAGTCGAAGGCATCGCGTGCCATGGTTGGCGTTAGATGTCCGGGCTCGGACTCGGGCGGCGATCATGCCTTGCGTCTCACGGAGGAGAAGAACTCCGACGAGTAGCTCCGGGGGGAGTCTGCATTACGGGCGCTGCCCTCGGGGGGAGAATGCAGCAGAGAGCTGCGCCCCGGTCATGGCGTGATGGCCGGGGAGAATACGCCCACAGGAATAGCAGGGAGGTGCAGGGATGAAGAGGCAGCGTCACAGCCGGGATGGGGGTAGAAGATTTGCGCCGCGGTTCCGAGGACTCGGCCCGGTTCTCGTGAGCTTGTTGCTCGCGACGGCGAGCTATGGCGACAACGTCTATTGGACCGGGGCGGGGGGAACGAACGACTGGTCGGACGCGGGCAACTGGTTTGTCAAATCGGGCGATCGCGTGCCGGGCCCGGGGGACTATGTGTTCTTCGACGGCGGCGCCGGCACGAATATCGTCGACGAGAACTTCATCATCAGTCTCCTGCGCTACCTGGGCAATGGGGTCCATACGACGCAGGTCCCCGTCGGCCGCCAACTCCAGGTCGCCGATCTGCAGGTCGAGGTGGGCCGGCCCGGCGCGGACAACGGGGCGACCGTGACCTGGACCGGCGGCGGGACGGTCGTCGTCGGCACGCCGGGGGCGGGACGGTCCCTCAGCGTCGGGTACAACAACACGTCGGACGCGGCCAACACCAACATGATCTCCGAACGGGTGTTCATTGCCCGAGGGGTCAACACGACCGGCGTCGTGAACATGAACGGCGGCCTGTTTGCCGCCAAATCCGTGAGCATGGGGGCCGGCGGCACGTTCCATTTCAACGACGGCCGGCTGGCGGTCAACGAATTCGTGACTTATGGCAGGGTGGGGACGTTGGAGCAAGAGGGCGGGACGCTGGCGCCCGGGTTCTCCCGGACCGAGACTTCGCTGGCGGGCAGGTCTGCCCTGTACGGCAACTACCAACTCAATGCCGGCGGAACCCTGGAGATCGAGCTGTTCGGCAACGAGCCCGGGACGGAATACGATCAACTCCTGGTGTGGGGAGCGGTCAACCTGGCGGGCGGCGCCCTGGACGTGAAGCTGAACTTCGAGCCGCTGGTCGGCGATCTGTTCACGATCATCGACAACGATCTCGCCGATTCGATCCTGGGACAGTTTGCCGGTCTGTCGGAATTGGGGACCCTGGAGCGGACCTACCTGGATTCCACCTACAAGTTCCAGATCAGCTACTGCTCGTTCGCCGCGGGCAACGACGTGGTGCTGAAGCTGGTGGAGAAGATCGGAGGGGGGGTGCCTGTCATGATTCC
>VGYL01001025.1 GCA_016872975.1 Planctomycetota bacterium | reverse complement strand
TGAGGCCGACGCCCACCAGCCCTTTGGCCATGAAAACGTCCTCCGCGGTGGTCGGTGTGACCAGCAATGCCGTGAGCGTACCCTTCTCTTTCTCGTTGATGATCGAGGTAGCAGGCAAGAACATGCCGCCGAGAAACACCGCCATGAGCACGACCAGGGGCAGCAGGCGGTCGTTCCAGGGAATGCCCATCTCATCCCCGAGGGTGATGTTCTCGATCTCCAGCGGCGGTTCCTGGCCGGCGATCTCCCGGACCAGGTTGACCAGGGCTACCCCCACTACGGTGCGGCTCTTGGCCAGGCTCTCTCCCCAAATGAAGGTGGTGACCGTGGTCTGCTCACCTTGTCTCACCAGGATATCGAAGTCAGCCGGTAGGACGATGCCCATGTCCACACTGCCGCTCGCCACGGCCTGCCTCAGGGCGGAAACGCTGCCGTACTCCCGCACCGCAATCGCGGCGGTGTTGCGGGCTCGGATAACCAGTTCCGAACTGCCCGCATCGGCGATCCCCAGCCGAGGCTGCTCGGTGAGCAACGTTCCGAAGACGAGCGACAGCACCAGAGAAATGATCACAGGGGCGACGATGGCCCAGACGACGATGAAGCTCTTGGGCGCCTTGAACAGTTCCTTCGCGAGCAGGATGCCGACGCGTCTTAGGCTCATCTCATTCGTCTCCTCAAGAACACCACGCCAAACGAAGCCAGCACCAGATCGAAACCCGCAAGCATAAGCAGGTTCTGCCAGACGGCGCCCCAGCTTGCGCCGAAGTTGGAGGCCCGATGCACCGTGTCCACAAGATAGTAGGTGGGCAACGCCCTAATCCATCCGGTAACGCTCCCCGGAAAGGCGACGCCGATAGACGGGATGATGAGGATGATGATCACTGGCATGCTCCAGCCAAGCACGGACAGCATATCCTGGGCCACGGCGCCGATGATGAACCCGGCGGCGATCACCAGCACCGCTCCCAGGAACAATGCGAGCAGCACGATCAGCGGCTGCTGGTTCAGGCCCCCGACAATGGCCATGAACAGGGCCGCCTGCCCGAAGGCCAGGCTTATTCCAGCAATACCTTTCGCTGCGAACACATCGGCCACGGTGGCCGGCGTCACCAGGAGCGCGTGGATGGTTCGCCGCTCGATCTCCTCGCTGATCAGGGTCGCCAGGCCCATCGTTTCCATCATGATCAGCATCACGGCGAGCAGCGGCCGCAGGCGGTCCCGCGGCGGGAGCGGCGTGCCGGCCAGGTCCGGACCGAGGACCTCCTCCGAAACCTCGATGGCCAGCGAACGCCCGGTCATGCGGTACCCCAGCTCCTGGAGGATCGCCGCAATGGCGTCCCTTACCTCCGGCGGCGTGTCCGCGGCGAAGAAGACACGGACAGTGGGCCGATCCCCTGCGAGAAGGCGGGCCAAAGTGTCCGCAGGCAGGGCAATCCCGGCGATGAACCGACCGTCGCGTACCGCCTGCCTGACCTCGTCCTCGGAAGCGACGCGCTCGATCGCTAGCCCCTCCTCATGAAGTCGCTCGAACGCCGGTACTTCCACAGGCATGTACAGACCGATCTTCAGGGTCGCATCCCCCGATCTCGGCATGACGAAGTACATGACGAGAAAGGCAACGACCCCCAACACCGTGATCACGGCGAAGAACCGGTTCCGGAAGAAAACGGACAGGTCCTTCCGGACCAGGGTGACGACGTGGCGAGAGTTCATTCGACCAGCCCTCGCCCGGTGATGCGGATGAAGATGTCTTCCAGAGTGGCTTCCTCGCTGTGGATGGTGACCACCTTCTCTCGGGCGAAGAGGTCCTGCACCAGGCGCGGGGTATCCGGGGTGTCCATGAGCACTCCCCGGTCCTCAAGCTCGCCGTTTCTATTCACGACCTGCGCCTTGAGGGCTCGCTGGCCGTACTTCTGTTTCAGATTGTGCGGCGTGTCCAAGGCGACGATCTTCGCCTGGTTCATGAAGGCGACCCGATCCGAGAGCTTGTCGGCCTCCATCATGTCATGGGTGGTCAAGAAGACGGTGGCGCCGCGCTTCCGCTCTTCCAGAATGACGTTGCGAATGGCTTCCGCAGAAGTGGGGTCGAGCCCGGCGGTGGGCTCGTCGAGGAAGAGCACCCGGGGACGGTTGAGGATGGACCGTGCGACCATCAGGCGCTGCTTCATCCCCTTGGAGTAGGTCTCGACGCGGTCGTGTCCCCGCCCGGGCAGTCCCACCCGCTCCAGCAGGGCGTCCGCATCGAACGGACGCACGCCGAACAAGCGGGCGAACAGCCTGAGATTCTCCACGCCCGTCATTTGCTCATACAGGTTGGCCACCTCGAAGCAAACGCCGATCTCTCCCTGCACCCTCTCCGCGTTCTGGCTGATGTCCATCCCGAGCAGGTAGGCCTTGCCCTGTTGAGGTCGTAGCTGGCCCGTCAACATCTTCACCGTGGTCGTCTTGCCGGCGCCGTTGGGGCCGAGGAAGCCGAGGATCTCCCCCTCCGCCACGCTGAAGCTGATGTGGTCAACGGCAAGCAGGTCGTTGTACTGGTAGGTCAGCTCTTCCGCGACGATCGCGCTCTGCGTCATGTCAGCTCCTTAGCTAGAAGTGATGCGGCCAGGAATGGTCCCCCTCCACATCATCTCGCTCAACGATCCTCAATCCTAACGGCAGCAAGGTCAATGCTCCGCTCGTTGCTGATGCGAAGGGTCTCCACTTCGGCT
>VGYL01001024.1 GCA_016872975.1 Planctomycetota bacterium | reverse complement strand
GCCGGGCAATGTTGTCCGGCGGACAGGGGGGCGTGGATTCTGGAGGATGAGGGTTTTCGAGGAATCGTCGTGAGGCACAGCTTGATCCCGGAACTCACGTCAAGGCCCCTTTGACGACGCCGGGATGGCTTGCCCTGGTAGACCTCGCGATAACCTCCCTCCTCTCTTGCTGCACCCCGTCCTTGGGGATGTCATACGGGAGTTTCTACTCAAGCTACCATTCTTCAATGCCGGACGTTCGACTCTGCCAAATGCAATTACATACGTAACTCACAGAAGGACGCGCGTTGCCCGGGAGTTCCGGGCGTACCGTCCTCATTGAAACGAGAGGTCTGCTCGAAAGATGTGCTTGCACAGAGACACATTTTGCCTTTCGAAAGCACGAGGTCCCCCAGGAGACAGTCGTCACGAAAACGACATCTCCGTCGATAGAGGGTGGGGGGGAACCAATCAAGCAATGAAGGAGGCATAAGATGAGTATTTCCAGAGCAACACTTCTGCTGCTGGCGATCCTGCTGACGACCGCCGTATCCGCCAAGACCATCTACGTTGATGATGATGCCGCGGGCAGCGGCGATGGAACCAGTTGGACCGACGCCTACGCCGCGCTCCAGGATGCGTTGGCGGCCGCTTCCAGCGGAGATGAAATCCTGGTCGCCGCCGGCGTCTACAAGCCGGACCGGGGAGTGGGGATAAACCCAGGAAACCGCAACGTTTCCTTCAGCCTCAAGGCAGGCGTCATCTTGCGAGGCGGAATCGGTGGGACAAGTACCCTCAGTGGGGATTTGCTGGGCAATGACGCCCTTGATTTCACGAATCGAGGAGACAACAGTCATCGTGTGGTGACCTGCACGGTGGGCTGGGCCGCCAGCCCCACACTCGATGGCTTCACGGTGACGGGCGGCTGCGCCCTGGCCGACCCTTTTCAGGGCGGCGGGCTCTATTGCGCCACAAATGCCAGTCCGGTAATCACCAATTGTGTATTCAGGGATAACATCGCGCAGACCGGGGGTGCCCTGTACACCGACAACTTTCGGTCGACGATCTCCAATTGTTCCTTTATCAACAACGTGGCGACCGCGGGGGGGGCGCTGTGTACAACTTTCGATGTCAGGGCATGCGGTACGTGAACTGCCTTTTCTCCGGAAACAAGGCTACCTACGGGGGCGCCGTATTCAACTACTACTCATACTCTCCCACGGACCTTCAGTTCATCAACTGCGCTTTTCTGGATAACGGGGGGGATACCTCGGTCTGACTTCTCCACCCTGTGTCGCCCATATCTACCCGCGTGGCGGTGCCATCTACAACTATGGCAATAGCAACCCGGGCATCATCAACTGCACGCTTCGTGGAAATGCCTCCTATTACGCTGGATTTGGGGCCATCCACAACGCCACGGGCTGCGTCCCGCAATTATCTAACTGCGTTCTATGGGCAAACACCGATGCTTTCCCGAATGACCCGGACGAGTGCGTCGACAGTGACGGCGACGGCGTGGGTGACAACAGCGACGCCTTCCCGGACGACCCGACGGAGTGGATGGACAGCGATGGCGACGGCGTCGGAGACAAGAGCGACCTCTATCCGAATTCGAATGTGCTTCCCACCGTCGTTGTGGCCGGTTGTGACACCGGCGTGGAGAATGCCCTGAACTGGGATGGTCGGGGAACCTCCATCAACGACCGCATGGCCGTGATCGACAGTGGGACGTACCGCAACCATGGTGAGTACGTCAGCGCCGTCACGGAGTCTGCGGAATGCCTGCTGGACGCCGGCGTGATTACCGAGGACGACAAGGGCGCCATCGTCTCGTGTGCCGCGCGGTCAGACATCGGCAAGAAAGAAGACCCCGGCAAGGGCAAACAAAACGGCAAGAAGAAGTAGCAACTGCGGATTGTCGTTTCCCACTGCGAAGGGCTGCGGACGGAGTCCGCAGCCCTTTGTCATTTTCGGCGCGCACGCAGGCCGGCGATCGAGCTCTGAAATTGCCTTCGGTGGTGTGGCCGCCCGGTACGGTGAAGGAGTCTGATGAGCCAATGCGATGTCCTGCCCGCTCGGGTTGCGGCAGTCTTGCTGTTTTGTGTCGTTGCCCCTTGACAGGGGAGGCGGGGGCTCGGTATGATGATGGGCATATTGTGAAGGAGGACTGCCCATGATGTCAGAGCGAACCTCTCGAGTTGACCGAGGCGGCGACGGCGCGAGGACTTGCCTGGATCGGCGCGGATTTCTCAAGGAATTGGCCCTGTGGTCCGGCGGGACAGCGGCGGCGTATGCCTTGCTGGCGCAAGGGGCCGGTCGCCGTGCGGTGGGGGAGGTCGTGCCGGCGGACGATCCCCGGCTCGAGACCGGGTACATCACCTATCGCGGCGAGACCGGGGACATGCGGGCCTACGCGGCGCGGCCGAAAGATCGGGAGCCGTATCCGGCGGTCGTCATCATCCATGAGAACACCGGCCTGCAACCGCACTTCGAGGACGTGGCGCGACGCTTTGCCCTGGAGGGCTTTCATGCGATCGCCCCCGATGCCCTGTCGCCGGTCGGGGGGACGCCCGCCAGCACCAGCCAGGCGACGTCGCTGCTGAACCAACTGAACAGCCAGCAGACGACGAAGAACTTCGTGGCGGCGGTGCAGTACCTCAAGACGCACCCGCTGACCAACGGCAAGGTCGGCTGCACAGGGTTCTGTTGGGGTGGGGCCCTGACGAACC
>VGYL01001023.1 GCA_016872975.1 Planctomycetota bacterium | reverse complement strand
CATCCATGACCATATCTCCAAGAGACCCTTTTCTTGGAGATATCGTCCAACCACAGCCCCGAAGGTGAAAAACTACTCTGTAACGCTGCTACAGTCTCCGTTTGGGAGCCCAGATTGGCGTTCCCAGGCCGTGCCGCCCTCGCCGCCGAATGCCGACCCATCGCCCAATAGTCCAAAGTCGTCTACAGTCGTGCCTGGCACCGACTTTGCCCGGCGGAAACGGCAAGGGCCGGCGCAATCCGATGCCACCGGCCCTCATCCGTTTGCCAAGCGGTTCCTGTATGCTATGGTTGCGCCGGCGGATTCTCCTTCTCGTAGTAGGTCATGAAGACCTTCAGGTCCTCGATATCCACCTTCCCGTCGCCCCAGGGCATCGGCCCGATGTCACAGACCGAATTGCTCTTGCCCCAGTCGTTGATCAGCATCACCAGATCGACGAGGTCCACCTTGCCGTCGCCGTTGAATTCGACAACCGGGAGGATCGGCGCCTGCCAATTGTCGACCTTGCCATCGCGCAGAGTCGCGAAATAGAGGATTTGACCATCGGGTGACATGCACAGTGGAGCGTCGTATGCAGGACTGTTGACCTTGGGCCCAAGATTCACCGGGGTCTGCCAGGGGCTAGACGTGCTCGCTCGTCGTGTCATCCACATGTCACCACCACCATGGCCGCCAGGTCGAAATGGGCTCACAGATAGATCGCCAAAAACAAGCAACAGACCGTCCGCCGAAAGCTTGAGATTGGTCTCGCGGTAAGTACTGTTCACAACAGGGCCGAGATTCGTCGGGTCGCCCCAGGGATCATTCGTTGAGGCACGTCGTGCCACGTAGATGTCGGCCCCGCCATATCCACCAGACCGAAATGACACGAAGTAGAGTTCCAGGCCGTCCGGTGAGATGTTCGGACAGACGTCCCCGGAAGCGCTACTGTTTATCTTTGGGCCCAGACTAACAGCCGGGCCCCACGGCGCGGTGTTCGCTACGCGTGTCGTCATGTACAGGTCGTAGCTGCCCGACCGGTCGGAGTCAAAATAGAGCGTAAGCCCGTCCCTGGAGAGACAGCCAGCGGAGTCCTCCTTCGAACTGTTGACGGCAGGCCCAAGATTCTCCAGGGGCCCCCAGTCGCTGGCAATCGTTGTACGTCGCGACACCCACAGGTCAATACTGCCTGATCCATAGGGCCGGTATGACCGGACGTACATCTCGAGCCCGTCGCTGGAGAAACCATCGGGAACATCGGGCATTGCGGCATCAATGACGGTGATGATCGACTTGATGTTCACCGGCTCGCCGAATGTGAAATCCGCGCGCGCCGGCGGCACATCAATCGTTGACACAAGACCGAATCCAATAAGCAACGTCATGAGCATTGGGATTTCAAGCACTTTCATCTCACGCCTTCCTTTCTGCCCAAAGGCAATAGATAGTAGCGGAATCTGACTAACAGGTCTCTCTGCAGAGAAGACGAGTTGATAGCCGAATGGGCCGCTGACGGTACATTCCAGGCTCGACGCTGCACCGAAACAGGAATTCCAGAACGCTCGTTGGCACTGGAGGGCCGACCACATCGCCATGTCGGCGCAGGCCTTGATGCGGTCGCGTAGGCAATCATAGTAGTGGGCACGTTCGGAGTAGGCGTTTGCTTCGGTCGGATTGGCCATGATCCTCCGCGTGCAGTGGTCCACCCTCAAGTGAAGGTCTTTGAGAACCTGATTGTGGAGGAGACGAGCTGCCAGCCCAACATGCTTGCTGTCGAGGACGGGTTCAATGGTCTCAATGACTCTTGCGTGTTCTGACCTGAAGAACGCTTGGCGGGCCTGGGCGAGGATTTCCTCGTGCCTGCGCTTTTCTGCTTGGGCGAGATGAAATCGGTCCCGGCTCCAGAGGGACAGACCGACTGCCACGATAGCGATCAATGCTGCGAACGCCAGTGCGACAACTGCCTGGGCCCGGTGCCGGCGCAGCAACTTGCGCACGCGATATCCTGTGCTGGGTCCGCGGGCGAGGATGGGCTGGTGCTCCAGGTGCCGGCGTACGTCTTCGGCCAGGCCGCCGGCGGTGTCGTACCGCCGGGCGCGGTCCTTCTCCAGGGCCTTCATCACGATCCAGTCCAGGTCGCCCCGAACCTGCTGGTACGGCGCGCTCCGCACCCCGTCCTGGTTCGGAGTACCGCGTTTACGCGGCTCTTTCCGCCTGAAGGCGGTACTCCAAACGGAAGTACCCGCGCTGGTAGCTGTCCGGATTCTCGTGGAGGGCTTGACCGGCTCCTGCTCCCGAATCACCCGCTGCATCTCAACAAAACCCGCCTTGCGCAACTCCTCTTCGCTGAAAGGCGTCGTGCCAGTGAGAAGCTCATAGAGCAAGACACCCAGCGAATAGATATCCGAGCGGGTATCGATGTCCAGATCGCTCAATTCGGCCTGTTCCGGGCTCATGTAAGCGGGCGTGCCGATCAGGTGGGCGTAGCGGGTAAAGAGCGTCTTTTCCGTCAGCTTATGGTTGGTCGCTTTGGCGATGCCAAAGTCGATCACCTTGGGAAGGGGTTCACCATCATGGCTCGTAACCATGACATTGGAAGGCTTGATATCCCGATGGATGATGCCTTTCGTGTGGGCATGCTGGACGGCCTGGCAGACTTGGAGGAACAGGTGTAGCCGATCTTTCGTGCTCAGGCGGTTCTGGTCGCAGTACTCGGTGATGGAGACGCCCCG
>VGYL01001022.1 GCA_016872975.1 Planctomycetota bacterium | reverse complement strand
GACTCAACGACTTCAACGTCTTCTGTGCCATGCAGTACCTCCTATAGCTGGTCTTTACGGGAGGTACCGTATCGCCGGACATCCCCGCTGCCAAGATGGGTTCGCCGGACGCTCACGAACTCCATTCTCACGCCCTATGGAATTGTCGCCGCAGGGTCCGCCGGGGAAGGGGGGCCATTCTATTATTTCGGATCCGACTCCTACTCTCAAAGCGCACTTTCGGATTTTCATGCGGTGTTTGGGGTCGACGCTGCCGGTACGTTTCTCTTGACAGGCCGCCTCTCGTCCTGGGGCGATCACGCGGGCACAAACCATGGCAGGCATGATACGTCGCTTGAGTTGTCTGACGCGGTCGGGACTGTCTTCTCTGCGTCCACAACGGACTGGGTGCCTTGGGGGAGGCAGGAGTTGTACCTGCATGAGACCTTTCCTTTGAGCGCCGGCATTTACGCCCTAGATATTAGCGCTTCTGCGGAGGGCTTCTATACCTCGTACGACCCGTGGATCCCCGGCATCGGGGGCGGCGGTTGGGCGAACTACGACATTCAACTGGTGGCCATTCCCGCCCCCGGCGCTATCGGCCTTGCAGGCATCGGCATGGGTATCATCGGCTGGCTGCGCCGGCGCGCCACGCTCTGACTCTTCGGCAAGCGGGATTCACCCCCTTCGCAACTCAGTCGAGTTTGAGGACGGCGACACCCTCCGCTTCGAGGGTGAGGAGCGTACTGTTTCTGCGCCAGTCAAGATTTCGACCGGTCACGAGGTCCGAAGTCGGGCCTTTGAGGTCCATTTCCGTCACGATGGTGGCAGTCTGGGGCTGGTTGCCGGCGTTGAGGACCGTCAGGTACTGATCGGCGAAGCGCTCGAGGCGGATGTCCTGGTTGCTGGAGCCGGCACGGGTGAGCGGCTCCCAGCCGGCTTCGGCGGCCTGTTTGGTCCCCGACCTTCGCCAGAGCAGGCGGTATCTGTCTCCAAATTGAGGTTCGCCACCGGTTGTCTGTCTGAGTCAACGCGTCCCACCTGGACCTTTGACCAAGCAAGAGAGGTGTAGCCTAAACGGCCCTCAAGGGGGCCAGATCCGCCCGCTTCAGCGCCGGGAGACCGAGATTGCGCAGGACCCGATTGAACACAGCGAGAGTAAGCTTTTCGGGTGCCAGAATCTCAATCCCGATGGGCGTGCCGTCGCGCCGAAAGTCGATAATGAGGCCTGGCTCGACTCGCTTGGTGCGGTGGCTTCTGTCCTGGGGACGGCGTGGCAGAGAGAAGTAGGCCGCCAAAGGCCGTCCATGTCGAAACGTAACTTCAAGATATGACTCATTCATCTCAGAATTCCTCGTATGGATAGGCGGTGATTACGACGAGACGCTTGGCATCTGCGTCGGGTTCAACGACGACTTCCCATGTGCGCCCGCGAAACGCCGTAATTATAACCCATCGTCCTTCAATTATATCAGATCGATAGCCTCTTGCACGTTCGAGCATCCCCCGCAAATCCAGTTCCGAGAAACCGCGATCCGTCATGCGCTTGAACAAATGCAAGCTGAGCTCCAACTCCCAGTCCCACCATTCTGGCCACCGCTGGCTAATCATACCACCGATCCCAACTGCGAGAGGCGCTGAACAAGTTGATCCTGTCCAATCCAAACCGCTCGATTAACATAGAACCAAGCCCTCCTCGTGAGAGGACTACCTAACAGCGGCTATCCTACCTCTACCAACGCCGTAGAACAAGGCCGAGTGCAAGAAACAGGGTGCGGGCAGAATACGGTGGCGGTTTCGCACCCTTTCCTACGTGTCGTTTTGCTCGGGGGCTGCGTTTGCCGCTTGGAAGGCTTCCAGCAGGTGCCTTGGCAACATGAGACCGCGGGTCGCAGTTGTGACTTGAAGCCTCCGGTCGCTCGTGCCTGCTGGAAGCCCCAAGCTCAGTTGATCTTGAGGACGGCGACGTTCTCCGCGTCGAGGGTCATGCTCGTACTGTTGCTGTGCCATTCAACGGTTCGGCCGGTCACAAGCTCTATGGTTGGGCCTTGGATGTCCATGTCCGTGGTGATTGCGACTCTCTGCTGGCGGTCGCTGTCATTGAAGATGGTGAGGTACTGATCGCCGAAACGCTCGACGTGGATGGCCTTGTTGCTCGAACTCGCGCGGGTGATTGGCTCCCACCCGGCCTCGGCTACCAGTTTGCACAGGGGGACGTACTTCTTGAAGAGGTCGCGGTCGCGGTCGTAGAGCTCGGGGCGGGTGAAGTAGTGGCCTTGCGAGGCGTTGTGGCTGAAGAAGCCGGGGAACATGCCGTAGGCGAGGCTGCGCTTCATGTACTTCTCGACCGCCTCGTGGGAGAACCGCTCGAACTCGGTGTTCATCAGGAAGCAGTAGGGTTTGCCCTTGCACAGGGCCCGGCGGTAGAGCAGCTCGCTGTCGGACATCGGCCGCCAGGCGCCGCCGGAGTTCCAGTCGGTCTCGGTGCCCATCACGTCGAGCAGGGGCGCCAGCCAGCACAGGTTGATCGGCGTGGAGTTGGCCATCATGAACTTGCCCATGCTATGCACGTCCCGGGCCATGGCGCGGGTGTACTCGAAGACGATCAGACCGCGGAAGATGGCGGGCTTGCGGGTCTTGAGGCAGAAGGTCAGCGGGGTCTGGGCGGCGGCGAAGTGGTCCCGCCGGAAGTTGAGCTCATCGGTCACGTAGCCTTCACTGGAGTCGATATACTCG
>VGYL01001021.1 GCA_016872975.1 Planctomycetota bacterium | reverse complement strand
GCCGACCCACAGGACGCCTACGCCTATTCCAGTCGGGCGCACTACTACGATTCTATTGGGGATAAGAACAGTGCGCGTGCCGACATGAGGCAGTGGTCTGGCGTCCAGTGCCTGGAGTTGCCGCGCCATTGCATGCCGGCAACGCCGCGCGATCGACGACGCGTCATTCACTTGCCATTCGATTGCGAACTCGTCTTTTCTGCAGAAAGACCCGTCAATGCGATTTCAACAATGTCGATTGCCTTCGGGCAGAAGGGAAGGTGTGAGATGAAGCTGTTCGAGATTCCGATGTTCGTAGCGTCACTATTTGGCCTCGGTCTTACCGCAGGTCTGGACGTCCGGCAAGCACATGCGGACTTCACATTCGGTGAGCGGGTGAACCTGAAGTCAGTCATCCCAGTTATCGATACCGCGGACGGGAACATAGACTGCTTCTCGTATGATGGGCTGGAGGTGTATACCATTATCTTGGTCAAGAACCTCCCCGGACAGGATGCCGACTGGGACTTGTGCGTGCAGAAACGGGCCTCAACAGACGCCCCTTGGGGGCCACGCCAGAATCTTGAGCCTGTAGTCAATAGTACAAAAGAGGACACCTCTGCATCTATTTCTGCTGACGGACTCGTCCTTTGCTTCAGTTCGAACCGTGCTGGCGGATATGGCTATTTCGATGTTTACATGACAACGCGCGCGTCGAAGACCGACCCCTGGGGGCCACCCACCAATCTGGGCCCAACAATAAACAGTTCTGCCGCCGACACCATGTCTCGGATCTCGGCGGACGGCCTGGAGTTATACTTCGCATCGTGGCGGTCCGGCGGATATGGTGATGGCGATATCTACGTGGCAAAACGTGCAACGGTAAACGACCCCTGGGCGAAACCGGTGAATCTCGGCCCAACGGTGAACAGTGCATATGGCGAGACGCAACTATTCCTCTCTTCGGATGGCCTGTTGCTGTTATTCGCCGACAATTGGCTGTCCTCGCCTCGTCCCGGAGCGTACAGCAGTCAAGATATCTGGATGACCAGGCGGGCGAGTCTTTCCGACCCCTGGGAGATGCCGGTCAATCTGGGGTCGAAGCTCAATGGACCGACATGGAATTACGCGCCGCGCATGTCGGTAGATGGGCGCACGTTCTACTATCACACAGCGATGACTCTGGATCGCAGCACGTGGCATTGCTGGCAAGTGCCGATCATCCCGATCGTGGACTTCGACGGTGACGGCAAGGTCAACGAGAAAGACCTGGACCTCCTGATGGCCGACTGGGGCAAGAGCAACTCAGTATGCGACATCGGTCCTTTTGCCTGGGGCGATGGCGTGGTGGACGAGCAAGACCTGCGAGTCCTTATGGAATCGCTGGTGACTCCCGGCCCCAAAGCCTCGGATGTTCTTTGTGATGGAGTCCTGAGTTGGCTTTCTCCCTCGTTCGCCCAGGCTTGTGACGTGTACTTGGGCACTTCACCGGAGGCAGTCAACACGGCCAGTCGGACCAATCCCCAGAACGTCCTGGTCAGCCAGGGGCAGACAGCGACTACGTACGATCCACCAGCGAGGCTGGAATTCAGCCAGACCTACTACTGGCGGGTGGATTTCGTGATTTCCGGGGTCACTCCCGCGATCTACCAAGGGCCGGTCCTGAAGTTTACCACCGCCGCCCAAGTATATCCGATCCAGAACGTCACCGCCACGGCTTCGAGCGCCTCGCCCGGCTGTGGTGCGGAGAGGACGGTGGACGGCTCGGGACTCGATAAGAACGACGGCCACTCGATCGACCAGAAGGACATGTGGTGGAGCACGGGCGCAGCGCCGAACTGGATTCGGTACGAGTTCGACCGGGTCTACCACCTGTACGAGTTGTGGGTCTGGAACTTCAACTCGCAGCTCGAACCCTACATGGGCTTCGGGGCCAGGACCGTCAAGATCGAGTACTCCACCGACGGCACGGCGTGGAAGCCCTTGGCCGACGTGCCGGAGTTCAAGAAGGCACCCGGCAAGGCCGGTTATACGGCAGATACGAAGATCCCCTTCGGTGGTGTCCCAGCCCGGTTCGTCAAGCTGACGATCGAGAAGAACTGGGGTGTCGCCCCGCAGACGGGCCTGAGCGAGGTGCGGTTCTTCGCCGCCCAAAGCGCCGCGGCCACCCAGCCGTGAGGCTGGCAGGACAAAGCCACCCGCTTGGCGCCGGAAAGAGGGCTGGGGACAACGGAATGCCTCAGCCCTCTTGTTCTCTGATCCTGCTACTTGTCAGGATCCTGTGGTTCAGAAGATGACAGAAAGGAAGATGAGAGGCAGGACAACGCCCTCGTCCGGCCGCCGCCTTCGGTCCTCCGAGATCCGTCGTCCGGCCTGGGGTTCTCCCCATTTTCCTTTCTGTCCTCTTTGATAGCGGCCGAAGGGCTGTGACGGGCGGAGGGAAATTGCGGCGGGTAGAGATTTATGGAGACTGTAGCAACGTTACAGAGCACAATCACCCGGTTTCGCGACGCTGTTGATGGAGAGTGGCCGTGGTTTGGTGACGCGCGGGAGCCCGCAGGTCATGCTGCATATCCAGGGCAATACGGCAACGGATGGTTTGCTGGGTACGAACTCGATACACCGTCTTTTGCATCTTGCGGTGACGGCGGTTGCCGCGTTCGACGGCGTTCGAAGTGGCCGGTAGCAGCGAGTCATCCAAGAACGTCAAAGCCTTCTCCACGTTGGGCGAGAAGA
>VGYL01001020.1 GCA_016872975.1 Planctomycetota bacterium | reverse complement strand
CATTCGAACAGGTCGGCGCACTCCGGCTGATGCCCTGCGTTGCCCGGCACGAAGAACGGGCCTTCATGCTGCCAGTTTCGCAAGTCGCCGGAGCCCAAGTGGGCGAGGCAGCCTCCTCGTCCCGCCAGCGGATACTCGGCCAACTCTGCGGTCACGAGCATGTGGAAGCGGCCGGTCTCCCGGTCCCGGAACACGCAAGGATCGCGGTAGGGGCCTTTGCGATAGGGCGGTTCCGGCGAGGCGAAGGGGTTCGGAGAGGTCTTGGTGAAGTGGATGCCGTCCGTGCTGGTGGCGACGCTCAGATGCTCGGTGCGGTCGGGCAGACGCGTGGCATAGAAGGCGTAGTACAAGCCGTCGTGGTGGAAGGCCGACCCGGTGCAGATGGAGGCTTCCCACTCGTGGTCGATACCCAACGCCAGGGGATGGCACTCCCAGTGCATCAGATCGCGCGTCGACGCGTGCGCCCACTGATGGCCGCCCAATCCACCCTTGCCCTGGTGATGGCCCTCATCCAGCAGGTAGTACAGGTGAAAGACGCCATCATGGAAGAAGGGCATGCAGTCGCCCACGAAAAAGTCGCCTGGAGGCTTGAAATACTGCATGGATTACTCCATCCCCCCGTAGATCTCGCGCAGCGCGACATACCCCTGTTTGCGCTCCCGATTGTACCCCGCGATCCCCTTCAGGTTCAGCCCCGCCCAATAGCTCGTGACGTGCTTTGACAGGTCGGGGTAATCCTGGTAGAGGAACGGGAATGCACCGCACACATTGGTCGCCGAGCGGAGCACCTCATAAGTCCGCCGCAGGAAGTACGCCTGGTAATCCTCGGACCAGAGCGCCCGATCGGCCGAGCGGTAGCCGGGCACCGCGTCCGCGCTGAACTCTGTGAGGAACAGTGATTTCGCGCGCAGGTGAATGAACCTATCGGAGCTACTGCCGTCGGCCCAAGGCCTCGGACGCTTCAAAGTAATAGCGGATACCCTCGGCAGGCAGATTCCAGGGCAGATGGTTGCCGATGGAGAAGAAGTAGCCGGGGCAGCCGCGGCCGCGTGCCGCCATTCCCCGCACCATCTCAAAGATGGCCGCACGGTCTGCAGTGGCCAACACCCGGTTGTCGCCATCACCCGCCAGTATCTTGTCCGGATGACGTTTGGTTAGCGCAGCCCAGTCTGTGTAGGGCTCAGAGCGAATGCCGTCGGCGCCACAGGCAAAGACGTCCTCAGCCACCTGGTCCACATTGCCGTCCGAGATGAAGACCACCTTCTTGCCTGCATCATGCAGATATCCCCAGAACTCCTCGTAGTACGGGTAGATCATGCGGCGCAGCCACTCCGGCCTGAATACAGGCCCTGCGGCATAGCAGATGTCGTCATGGCTGATGACGACTTCCACGTCGGTGCGCGCGAAGGCCTGGAAAGCCTTGCGTGATCTCTCAGCGAACTGCCCGAGCAAGCGCCGCATCTCGCCCTCGTATAGTGCCCCGAGTTCCAGAAAGAGTTCCCAGCCGAAGGTGAGCAGGGGCCACATGAAAATGGTGTCGTAGAAGCTTCCTGTCACGAGCGTCCGCTGGCCCGTTGCTGCCCGCTGTGTGTCCAACTCCCTCTGCAACACAGCAGCCAGGTGATCCACATCCAGTCGGTAGTCGTATTCGGCAACCACGCCGGTGTTGCGCTGATCAAGATGGGCCATGGGGTCATAGGATAGCACATCCTCGATAGTCTTGAAGTGCTTGCCCCAATCCCAATGCCAGGTACGCCCGGCTCCCCAGCGGACTGACCGTGCGCCGTCGTCTTCAACGAACGTCAGTTGGCTATCAGAGAATCGCTCCAATGGCGCATCGGAAACCGGCACGCTGCCAACATCAATAGGAAACAGCTCGAGAAGGCGCTGTCGCGCTCGCTGTGGATGATCCCAAGGATCAATTCCCGTCATCTGCTGTTCAAAGCCAGGATGGCTGAACGACTCCCAATGGGAAATGCGCTCGGTGGGCTCAAGCCGCATTGTCTTCAACGCGCAAGTGCTATCCATTCTCTCTCTTCTGTGCCTTCGGTTGTGCGACGGACGGCTGTGTGCCTGGCAGACCCCGCAGTTGCACTCCCCCGTCCATGACAAGCAACTGGCCCGTCATATACCCGGCCTCAGGCGATATGAGAAAGGCAACGGCCTCCGCCACATCCTCCGGTGTTGCCAACCGCCCCAACGGCACGTTCTCCGCCGCGCGGGCCATCGCTTCTTCTACTGATACCCCCAACCTCGCTCCGCGCGCCATCTGGACTTCCCGCTGCATCGGCGTATCCACGATGCCCGGCACGACGGCGTTGACAGTAATGCCATGGGGCGCCAGGGCAAGCGCGGCCGACTGCGTGACGCTGATCAGGCCGGCCTTCGCGGCGGCATAGTGCACGTGATCGGGCCGCGCGCCCAAGCCAGAGATCGATGCGATATTGACGATGCGCCCGCGACCCTGCCCGATCATGATGCGCGCACATGCTTGCAGGCAAAAGAAGGCCGCCTTGAGATTCACACCCAGGACATCATCCCACTCGGCTTCCGTCACGTCCACAAGCGGGGTGATGCGCATGATCCCCGCGTTGTTGACGAGGACATCCAGCGATCCCCACTCACTGGCGATCTGTTCGACCATGCCCGGCAGGCGACTCACGTCGTGAAGGTCGACGCGGTAGGCGCGTGTCTCCGTGCCGTTGGCACGCAGCTC
>VGYL01001019.1 GCA_016872975.1 Planctomycetota bacterium | reverse complement strand
CGGCTGAAACCGCCAGTTCTCGTGCACCATGAAGCGGATGCCCGCCCGGGTGGTGTCGTCCACGATCTGTTTGGCCTCCTCGAACGTCGGCGCCAGGGGCTTCTGGCAGATGACGTGAACACCCAAGTCGGCCGCGATCCGGCACATCTCCAAGTGCGTGGGCGGCGGCGTGATGACGTCCACGAAATCGGGCTTCTCCTTTTCCAGCATCTCACGATAGTCGGTATAGTGCCGGGCGATGCCGAACTTGTCCATAATGGTTTTGGCCCGTGCGGCGTCACGATTGCACATGGCCGTGATCGTCACCTCGGGGATCCGCTGCCAGGCTTCGTACTGGAAGTGGCTGAAGTAGCCGGCCCCGACACAAACACCCTTAAGCTGCGTCATATTTCATTCTCCTGGACCATATTCGAATCGCCTAGTCCCAGGCCGACCGGCGGAGGAAATTCCAAATTCCAAGCTCCAAATCTCAAACAAATCCAAAATGTCAATGACCGCAACGCTGCCGCCGATCCTGGCCTCTTTTGGGTCTAATATGTAGGGTGTGCTGTGCACACCAATTCCGAATGTCGATCGGTTCGTGGTGTGCACAGCACACCCTACATGTCTTGCCTGCCATTCCTTGTACGGGCCGGATGCTTGTGCGGCTCTTGCACGGCTCTCACTGGTCCTTTGTGGTTGCGGGCGCGTTGGCGTCCTCGGCCGGATGGGCGATGGGCGTCGGTTCCGGGACGGGTTTCTTGCGGACCGATCGGTAAATCTGGTAGCCGATCGCGCCGCCTGTGACGAGCAACAGGGCGGCCAGCGTGGCGGCGAAGCGCCGGCGGATCGCCGCCGGGGAAAGCTGCCGGTCGGTGCGGCGGTTCGGATTCATGAAGAGCCAGGCGACGATGGCCACGAAGTTCAACCCTGCCGCCAGAACGAAGAAGGCGTTGGCGCTGCCGGTCTGGGCGTTCTGGAAGAACGGGAACAGGATGGCGCTGAGGGCCGCGCCGATGTTGCCCACCATGTTCATGGAGCCGGAGACCGCGCCGGAATGGCCGCCGCCGATATCGTTGCAGAAGGCCCAACTCGGGCTGAGCGTCATGTCCACGCCGAACGTCGCCAGGCTGAACCAGAAGATGAACAGGTACAGGTTGTTGGTCTGGGTCGCCAGGAGCAGGCCGAACACACCAAGGCAAAAGCCGACGATGGCGGTGGCCCGGCGCGAGCCGACCGGGTAGCCGCGTTTGTAGAGCTGCGTCACCATGGTCCCCGCCACCCAGTTGGCGCAGGCCGCGAAGATCAGCGGCAGGGCGGACCAGTAGACCGCCCGCGGGTCGTCCGGCCACTGGTTCTTCAGATAGGAGGGCAGCCAGGTCAGGCTGATGAAGAACGTCACGTTGCTGGCGAAGTACTGGACCATGGCCAGGGACATGTTCAGCGAGGTGAAGATCTCGGCGAAGGAGGACTTGACGGTCGCGGTGAAGTCCGAGACGCGGCCTTTCTCGATGTACTCCAACTCCGCCGCGTTGATTTTGCGGTTGTCCTTCGGATTGTCGCGGAACCACAACAGCCAGATCGTCGCCCAGACGATACCGACAAGGCCGTTGGCGACGAAGGTCCAGCGCCAGCCGATCCGGGCGATCAGCCAGGGCATGAGAAACAGCGAGAAGGCCGCCCCGAGCCGGCTGCCGGAGAAGTTGATGCCGTGGGCCAGGCCGCGCTCCCTGACGGGCAGCCAGCGAAAGAACGCCTGGGCCGCTCCCGGAAAGGCCCCCGCTTCGCCCACCCCGAAAAGGAATCGCAGGACCAGCAGTTGCAGAGCGGTCCGCGCCGCCCCGGTCAGGGCGGTGAAGACGCTCCAGACGGACACCACGATCGTCAATGCCCAGCGGGCCCCAAGCCGGTCCGCGAACCAGCCGGCGGGGACCTGGAACAGGGCGTAGCCCACGGCGAAGATGCCGAGGACCAGGCCCATCGTCTCGCCGGAGATGGTGAGATCCCGTTTGATGTGGTCCACGGCCGAGGCGATGCACGCCCGGTCCATGTACGTATTGACGCTGTGGAAGAACAGGATGCCGATCAGGACGAAACGCTGCCGGGTCATCCACGCGGGCGGTTGGGTCATGTCGCGGTTCCTTTCATGGCTCTACTCATCTCTGCCTTGCAGCCATGCGATAACCATCGTCAAGGCCTTAGGCCTTGGCGATGCCACCCATTGGCCTGCAATCATACCGGCAACTCCAAAGATGTGTGGAACAATGAGGCGCTCACGCCCATGTCACTTGCGGGCCTTGCGCCGCTCGGCGATCAGCTTCAGGGTATTCTGCCAGGCACTGATGAACATGTCGCGGAAGTACCGGACCGGGCCATATTCCTCGTACTCGTCGACCTCCAGGCCATCTTCCATGTAGGCCTGCCGGAAGGCGGGGACCTTGGTCAACAGCTCGTCCAGGACGTGGTCCTGCACCGGGTTGAACAGCCGGGCGACTACGGGCTGGTTCAGCTTCAGCAACTCCTCGGCCTGGCCACCCCAGTTCATCGTGATGCAGACGTCGCCGCCGACCATTTCGGTGAAGTGCTGGAGCCCGCGGACGCCGCCGCCGATGAAGCCGAGCGGGTAGCCGCGGTCGTGCACGAGGCGGTAGACCTTCTTGGCGACGACCATGCCCGCCTGGTAGAGGATGTCCGGGTTGATCTCGATTCCCTGGGCCGCGACCTCCTGGCGGAGCCATTCATC
>VGYL01001018.1 GCA_016872975.1 Planctomycetota bacterium | reverse complement strand
GTGCTCGACGATAGGGCAGTTGTTGACGGCATTCTCCAGTCCACGGCGCTGCGGCGGCTGGGTAAGCCGGAGGAAATCGCCCGGGTGGCTCTCTTCCTGGCTTCCGATGATGCATCTTTCGTCACCGGCTCGATCATTGTGGCAGACGGAGGCCTCGTCAAATGAGCAGACAGCGGAGAGACGGCGGAAGACTGCCGGGCAAGGTGGCAATCGTCACCGGCGGCGGCCAGGGCATTGGCCGGGGTATTGCTATGGCATTTGCCAGAGAAGGCGCCCAGGTCGTCGTCGCCAACCGCACGGCAGAGAAGGGCCAGGAGACGGTAGCGCTCATCGAGAAAGCGGGGGGCGAGGCTACTTTCATACGCACCGATATCCGCGATGAAAGTGATGCCAGGAACCTGGTCACTGAGACGATTGCCCGGTACGGCAAGCTCGATGTGCTCTGCAACAATGCGGGTATCGGCCTGTTGCGCTCGGTTGTCGAGTCCAGCGAAGAGGAATACTACCGGGTCATGGACACCAATGTCAAGGGAGCCTTCCTGGTGTGCAAGTATGCCATCCCGGAGATGATCCGGCGCGGCGGCGGCAGCATCATCAACCTGGCGTCGGTTGCCAGTTACGTCGCCTTCCGGCGCGACGCCGCCTATTGCGCGTCCAAGGGCGCGCTGCTCATGCTCACCAAGCAGATGGCCCTGGACTATGCTCCGCACAAGATCAGGGTGAACGCCATCTGTCCCGGCTTCGTGGTCACGCCCGAGCTGGAGCACTATATCGCCCAGCAAGAAGACCCGGCCAGGGCCCGCCAGGAGATCGAGCAGGCACATCCCCTCGGCGTCCTGGGCACGCCGGAGGACATCGGTAACGCTGCTGTCTACCTGGCCTCGGACGAGTCGCGCTGGGTCACCGGTCTGCCGCTGATCATCGACGGCGGCCTCATGCTGGACTAATGAATCACGCAGGAGAATCAGGGACATGCCTGTACAGGTGAATCAGAGATTCCCCAAGTGCGCACTATGCGGCAAGATGGTGCCGCTGCGTGCGAAGCCGATCGTTCTGGAGCAGGAATCCAGGAAGCTCACCTTCTGCTCTGAAGAATGCTATCAGATGTATCAGGAACGACAGAGCAAGCAGGGGGCAAAGAAGAAATGAGCTACCGCGTTGGCATCGACGTCGGCGGGACTTTCACAGACCTGGTGCTGATAGACGAGGAGACCGGTCGTATCTACACATCCAAGAGCTCTAGCACGCCCGGTGCCCCGATTGGCGGGGTGATGGCGGTCATCGACAAGCTGGAGCAGCCGAAGGCCGGCATCGAGGTTCTGGTGCACGGCACCACGGTCGGCACCAACGCCCTCTTGGAGCGCAAGGGCGCGGCCACCGCACTCATCACGACGCGGGGCTTTCGCGACGTCATCTTTATCCAAAGGATGAACCGTAAGCACCACTACGACCTGAAGTGGGACAAGCCTGTACCGTTGACCGAGCGGCAGTTCTGCTTCGAGGTGGGCGAACGCATCAACTACAAAGGCGAGGTTGTCCAGGGCCTGGACGAGGACGAGGCGCGACGGGTCATCGGCGAGATCAAGGCCTTAGGTCCGGAAGCCATCGCGGTGGCGCTCCTCTTCGCCTATGCCAACCCTGTCCATGAGCTGCGCCTGAGAGAGCTCATCCAGGAAGTGTACCCCGAGGCGGCGGTCTCCCTCTCCCACGAGGTCTATCCTCGCTGGCGCGAGTACGACCGCATGAGCACGACCATCGCCGATGCATATCTGAAGCCGCTGGTCTCGCGCTACATGTCCAACGTGGCCGGCGGGCTGCGCGCGCACGGCGTGAATGCCTCCTTCCTGATCATGAAGTCGAATGGGGGTGTGGAAGACCACGAGTCAGCCGCGCACAAGCCGGTGGACCTCCTCATGTCTGGACCGGTGGGCGGGGTGCTGAGCGCCATCCATCTGGGCAGGCTCACGAACCGCGCGAACCTGGTAGCCGTTGACATGGGGGGCACCAGCTTCGACGTCAGTCTGATCGCGAACGGGGTGGCCAACCGCACCACTGAGTTCGAGCTGGAGTGGGGACTGCCCATCTGCGCGCCCATGATTGACGTGCGCTCGATCGGCGCCGGTGGCGGCTCGTTGGCCTGGATCGACAAGGGAGGCCTGCTTCGAGTGGGGCCGCAGAGCGCCGGGGCGCGCCCGGGGCCGGCCTGCTACGGGCGCGGAGGCGCCGAGGCCACGGTCACCGATGCCAACCTGGTCCTGGGCCGGCTCAACCCGAACTACTTCCTGGGCGGCGAGATGTCTCTCGATGTGGAAGCCGCGCGCACGGCTGTGGCCGCCGTGGCGCAACGTGTGGGCATGGACACGGTGGAAACCGCCCAGGTCATCGTGGACCTCGTCAATCATAACATGGTGAATGCCATCCGGCTGGTGTCCATCGACCGCGGTCTTGACCCACGCGACTTTACGCTGGTGTCCTTCGGCGGCGCCGGATCGCTCCACGCCATGTCGCTGGCCGAGATCATCGGCATGCGCGAGGTACTGGTGCCCATTCACCAGGGCGTCTTCTCTGCCCTGGGTTTGACTATTGCCGACATGCGGGTGGACGAATCGCAGACAGCGGCCATGCGCTCCGACCTGTTGCGGGCCGATCACGTGAACGAGGTCCTGGAGCGGCTGACCGGCCGCGCGGCCGCCAAGCTGGCCTCCGAGGGCTATCGCGGCAGCCCGG
>VGYL01001017.1 GCA_016872975.1 Planctomycetota bacterium | reverse complement strand
CGAAGAAACCCGTTTTCTTCGAGAAAACGGGTTTCTGGTCGTCCGCTGCCTGCCAAGCAAGCCGCCGAGGACGGCGGCTTCAGCGGTCACATGTGAATTCTGGATACCCTTTTTCGACGAAATCAAATTCCGGGAAAAGGCGGCGCCATAACGCCTGATAAACGTAAAACAGAAAAGCTACCTTCAACAAAACAGGAGAAAAGACAATGAACCCACCCAGCGCAAGTAATACAAACATCCGGCTTTCCGATCTTCCGGGCGGCGAGATCATCAACCGGGAGGTCGTGCTCTTCGGTTTCGACGACCGCGCCTTCCCCTACCAGCGGCAGCTCCAGACGCACCTACACCCGGGAACCGGCCGTTCCCTGGTCCTGCGCCCCGGCGCCACCGGCGCCCACGACCAATTCCTGCGTTACTACGGCACCATCATTCGCATCAACGGAAAGTTTCACCTCTGGTACATCGGCAGCCAGGGCCAGACCAGGGTACTGTACGTCGGCGGGGCGGGGCCGTCGGCGGACGACAAGTCCCTCTGCTACGCCACGAGCGACGACGGCATCCATTGGGACAAGCCGAATCTCGGCCTGGTCGAGTACAAAGGCTCGAAAGACAACAACCTCGTCGATTTACCCGCGCGTTGGCTGGCGCCCGCCGCCGTGGTCCTCTACGAGCCCGAGGATCCCGACCCCGCCCGGCGCTACAAACTCGTCTACGAGGTCTGGGAAAAAACCGCGGTCACGTTCAACGTGGCGTTCAGTCCCGACGGCCTGCGCTGGACGCCCTCCAAGCTGAATCCTGTCGGGCCCTTTTTAGAAATGACCGGGGCGATGAAGTGGAAGGGCAAGTACTACGTCACCGGCCAGGACAACGCCTTCGTGCATGGCCCCGTTGTGTCGCGGAAGCTCGCCACCTTGGTTTCGAAGGATTTCGAGCACTGGTCGCCGTGCGCCGCCCTCGGGCTCAACCGTTCGCCGGACCTGACCGGACCTTCGCGCGAACCCGGGTATGGATGGGCATATCAAGACATGGAGGAGGTTCACGTCGGCGCCGGCCTGTGGAATCGTGGCAACGTCGCGCTCGGCATCTACGGCCAATGGCACGGGCACCCGACGGGCGATCGTCGGTTCGTCTCGATCGACCTCGGCCTCGCCCTCACGCACGATGGCCTGCACTACGTTGAGCCCATTCCCGGCTTCCGGTTCATCTACGCCCGCGAGCAGTTGGAAAGTAGTCCGACCGACGGTTTTCCCGCCCTCGTCCAGGGCCAGGGCATGGAGAACGTCGGCGACCAGACCTACTTTTGGTATTCACTCTGGAGACCCGGCCCGGGCACCGGCCTCCGCCTCGCGACTTGGGAACGCGATCGCCTGGGCTCGCTGCAACCGTACCACTATCCCCGGCAATCGTACGACGCTCCCGGCAATCTGCCCCAGGCGATCAGTTGCGCCGTGCAGATCACGCAGGGCCGTGTGCGGGCTTTCCTGAACGCCTCCGGCCTCGGTGCCCATGCCAGCCTGCGCGTGAGCCTGCTCGACGACACCTTCCGCCCGATCGCCGGCTACAGCGGCGCCGATGCCGCCGTCGTCGCCGACGCGAGTTTCCGCGCGCCGCTCACCTGGAAACAAGGCGACGTCCTCGGAGAATCGCTCGGCGAAGTACACCTGCAGGTCGAATTCCTCGGCGTCCGCCCCGAGGACGCGAGGCTGCACGCAATCCATCTCGAGCCGGTGGCGGAGAACAGAGGCGCACCCCAAGCCCTGCTTCAGCAGGACGTCGAACAAGTCGTTTTTCGAAGCGTGGCGCCCTTTACAGCTACTCTTTTGAAACCAACCCGTGAGCTGAAACCATGAAACCCACCCTCACCCTCCTCACCGCCCTGCTGCTCCCCCTGCTCAGCGTCTGCACGCTTTCCGCTCAGACGGTGACGGCGTATTCCCGGCAGATGTCGCCGGATGACAAGCTCAGCAATGAGCGGACCGGCAACTATCCCATGAACTTCTTCGGTCCGCGGATTGAATGGGCGCGGCCCAGCGCCGCAGGGCCGTTGAACGTGCTGGTGTTCGCCCACACGGCCGCGGCACGGGAGGCGGTGGAGCTGACCTCGCGGATCGACGCGCAAGTGGACTTGATCCTCAGTTCCGGCAATGGCGGCTTCGACACCTGGGCTGACAATCGCCGGGGCGACGAGGGCGGATTCTACGCCGCCGTCCCATCCAAGCAGGCGCTCAACGACCGCACGGCGGCGTTTCTCAGCCCGGCCTACAAGCACGACGCGATCGTCATTGGCCGGCTGATGTGGACGATCATCCCGGAGAACTTCCGGCAGCAGATCCAGGCCAAGGTCAAGGCCGGCGCGGCGCTCGTCTTTGTGTCGCCCTGGGGGGTGGATGAGCCGCTCCTGAAGACGATGCAGATGACGGCCGAGACGCCGCTGGCGGAGACGATCCGCCGGACGGTGCCGCTTTCGGTGCTGCCCCTGGAGGTGAAGCTGGAACCCCGACCCGGAACGCGGGAAAAGGTGAAGACGATGGGGCCGTTCGAGGTTTCAGCCGGACGTCTGGGCGAGGGCCGCGTGGTGTTCATCCAATACAACGACTTCCGCCACTACCAAGTGTTGAAGGCGGGTGAGGAACCAGCCGGCGTAACGCAGCGAGGAACGGGCGGCAAGCGGCCGCTGCGGGTGTCGAACAACGGCCGCGAGGACAACGCACTCACGCCGCTGCCCGACTTCGTCGGCAA
>VGYL01001016.1 GCA_016872975.1 Planctomycetota bacterium | reverse complement strand
AACTCGTGGGGGGACTTGGCGGACTGAATTTTTCGCGTAAGAACGCGGCTTTGGGGCTTGGTTCCGTTCCGGCCGGGGTGAGCATCTTTGGGCGGTGGCCCCCATCTTGCGGCTTATGCCTACTTGCCCGCCGGGACGGGGGTAAGCTCGAAGGGCGGTTCCTTGATTGACGCCGTCACCGGGAACCGGCCTGCGCGGCTTGGCGAGAATCGATCCTATGCACCCGGTTCGACGGAAAAGCATTGCATCGAAACCCGGGAGCGGGCTTAATAGTAGAGAACGGAGACGCACGCTGGGTGCGGTCGCCGTGGCCGATGTCGTATGGCTGGGAAAGCCGTTGCAGATACAGGGAGGATTACATGAGAAAGGTCTTGAGATCCAAAATCGTCACCTGGGCGGGATTGCTGCTGATCGTGGCCGGGTGTGCCGAGGTGCCCATTACGGGCCGCCGGCAATTGTCGCTGGTGCCGGAATCGCTCGTCACCTCGATGAGCCTCGAGCAGTACAACCAGTTCCTGGCCGAGAGCAAGCTGAGCGCGGATGTTCAGGCGACCGCGATGGTCCGCAACGTGGGCAATCGCATCGTGCAGGCGATCGACCAGTTCTATCGCGAGCGCGGCGAGGCGAATCCGGTCGCGGACTACAAATGGGAGTTCAATCTGATCGCGGATAAGACCGTCAATGCCTGGGCGATGCCCGGGGGGAAGGTCGTCTTCTACGAGGGGATCATACCGGTGGCGCAGAACGAGGCGGGCATAGCGACGGTCATGGGGCACGAGATCGCGCACGTGGTGGCCGGCCACGGCTCGGAGCGCATGAGCCAGGCCTTGCTGGTCCAGATGGGGGGCATGGCCTTGTCCACCGCCCTGAGCCAGCGGCCGGAAGCGACGCAGCAGCTCTTCATGACGGCTTACGGCCTGGGGGGCCAGATCGGCGTGCTGCTGCCGTACAGCCGGCTGCACGAGAATGAGGCGGATCGCCTGGGCATGATCTTCATGGCGATGGCGGGCTACCATCCGCAGGAGGCGGCGAGCTTCTGGCAACGGATGTCCGCCGTCAAGGGCGCCGGGGCGCAGCCGCCGGAGTTCCTGAGCACCCACCCGGCCGACGCCACCCGCATCCGGAATCTTCAGGAGTTGATCCCGGAGGCGATGGAGTACTACCGGCCGGCAGGGGGGCAGAAGCAGGCCCCGTCGGCGGCGCAGACGATCCTGCCGCCCGCGATCAAGTAGGCGCGGCGTTGCGGAGCAGAGAGCGGGTGTGTCAGGCGGTTGGTCTTGGCTTGTGCGGCGCCCGTAGTACCGCTTCCATCTGGATCTTTCGGGCCTGGTTCAAGTCCGCCCAGATCCAGGTAGCGCCTCGACAAGGCGCGCCGGCCGGCCGCGTCAAGCACGTTTGTAGTGGCGTCGTCAGACGCTATCCTAGCGCGGCCTTCGGCCGCAACCAAAAAGATGTCCGAATGTGTGGTAGAAGTTCCTGACAAAGACTCTACTATGCTCTGACGAGCACACTACGAACCTGGCCTTACGGCCTTGACGATGTCACCCAAACTGCGGAATCCTCAAGTGGAAACGGCGTGCGGGCATCGGGACGGAAACGGTGTTCACGGCGCACCTACGAAAGCGGGCTCTCTGTGAGAACAGAGCGGCCGGCCAGGGCCCCGGTGGACCAGCACATCTGGAGATTGTAGCCGCCGCAGGGACCGTCCAGATCGATGACCTCGCCGGCGAAGAAGAGTCCCGGCCGGAGTTTCGATTCCATTGTTCGTGGGTCGATCTCGTCCCGGCTGACGCCACCGCGGGTCACGGTGGCCTTGGCGATCGGTTCGGCGCCCGTCACGCAAAGGGGCAGCTTCTTGAGTACCATGACGAGGCGCCTGCGGCTTTCCGCCGGGAGTTGGCCGGCGGGCAGATCGCCCTCACACGGCGCCAAGCGGCACACGGTGCGGGCGAACTGCCGGGGAACCAGGTCGGCCAGGACATTGGCGATGCTCTTCTTCGGAGAGGCCCGGAATTCCTGCTGCAACCGCCGATCGAGCTGCGCTTCGTCGAGCGCGGGCAGCACGTCGATTGCAAGGCCGATGTCCGTCCCCGCGGTCGCCAACTCGTCGGCCAGCAAGCGGCTCAGGTCCAGCACCGCCGGACCGCCGATGCCGGTTTGCGTGAAGAGCATGTTGCCACCGGCGGTGAAGCGGTGCCCGTCAATTTCGGCGCTGATTCTGATGCTGGCCAGGGAGACACCGGCCAGGGAGCCCGGCCAGGTTTCCCGTGTCACCAGGGGGATCAGCGCGGGTTTGGGCGGGACGATCGTGTGTCCCAGACCCGCGGCGAAATGGTAGCCGTCGCCCTGGGAGCCGGTCTGGGGCCACGAGACGCCCCCGGTGGCGAGGATCAGCCGGTCGGCCGGGATCTGCCGGTCGTCCGTGTGGACGGTGAAGCCGTCGCCGGCGCGCGCCACCTCCTTCACGCGGCACCGATATTGGATCTGCACGCCGAGCCCTTGGGTCTCCTTGACCAGGACATCCCGGATATCGGCGGCCCCGCGACGGGCCGGGAATACGCAGCCGTCCGGCTCGACCGTATCGGCAATGCCTCGCGCCCGGAAGAACTCCCGGATGTCGTCCGGAGAAAGCTCATACAGGCTGTGGCGGAGAAATCGGCCGGCCTTGCCGAAGGCCCTGGCCAGTTCCTCCGGCGCCGCGGCATGGGTGAAATTGCAGCGTCCGCCGCCCGTGAGCAGGAG
>VGYL01001015.1 GCA_016872975.1 Planctomycetota bacterium | reverse complement strand
CTCGTGGAACGCCGTACAGGCCTTCTGGAGATAGAGCAGGACCATGCCTTTGGCAGCGTCCCCTTGGGACAGAATCCTGGCCCACTGGAACTCCTCGCCGCGCCAGTGTTCGTCTTCAATCGTGGTTCGGTACTCATCGTCGCGCATGGCTACTCTCCGGCCCCGGGGCTTTTTCCCGACAAAGTCTCAACGTGTGCTCGATCAGCTCCGGTCCGCCCCAGGCGCCGTGTCCGGGGACAACGATCTTCGCCCGCCAGGGCCAGGGCCAGTCCCAGGCACAGCGCCGCTGTTATGAGCTTGTCCTTTGCGTGCAAGAGCATGTCCCAGCAGATACTCGGTAGATGTAGCCAAGTCAAGAGTCGCGACAATCATGGGCAGGCAAAGTTGCTTTCTGTTATCAGATGCCTACAATGAGCGTGGTCGGTAGTCTGATTCGACACTTTGCGGAAAGGGCATGGGATGATCCTGTTGCAGATCGCGCTGTATGCAGTTCTGTCAGTTGTGCTGATGAGTGACACGCCGGAGCGGCCCGAGATGTATTATGCCGATACCTCCTACGGCCGGCCCTTCGCCAAGGACCCGGATGTGGCCTGGTTCAACGGGCGGTGTCTGATGTACTACTCCCTGAACCGGGGCCAGGCCGGCTTTGCGATCGGCATCGCCGAGAGCAGGGACCTGGTGAACTGGACGAAGGTGGGAGAGGTCCTGCCGGCGGCCGAGTACGAGACCAAAGGGCTCGCCGCTCCGGCGGCCTTTGTCCGCGACGGCCGGCTGCATCTGTTCTACCAGACCTACGACAACGGACGCCGCGACGCCATCTGCCACGCGGTGTCCCAGGACGGCATTCACTTCACGCGCAACGAGACAAACCCGATTTTCCGGCCGACCGGCGACTGGAACTGCGGCCGGGCCATCGATGCCGACGTCATCGAGCATGAGGGCCGGCTGCTGCTCTATTGCGCCACGCGCGACCCCGAGATGAAGATCCAGATGCTGGTCGTGGCTGCCGCCCCGGCGGACTCGGACTACGGGCGGGACCAGTGGACCCAGTTGTGCGACCGGCCCATTCTCGAGCCGCAGTTGCCTTGGGAGAAGCGATGCGTCGAGGCCCCCGCGGTCTGCCGGTACCAGGGACGGCTGTATATGTTCTACGCGGGCGGCTACAACAATGAGCCGCAGCAGATCGGCTGCGCCGTGAGCACGGACGGCGTCTCCTGGAAGCGCCTGTCGGATCACCCCCTGCTGCCCCACGGCCAGGCGGATGCGTGGAATGCGTGCGAGTCGGGCCATCCCGGCATCTTCGAAGACCGCGACGGGCGGATGTACCTGTTCTTCCAGGGCAACCGCGACAACGGCGCGAGCTGGTATCTGTCCATGATGAGGGTCGCCTGGGATGACGCGGGCCATCCCTACCTGATCCGTCAGCCGGGCGGACAGGCATTCAGGCTGAAGTGATCGGGGCCGCACGGCGGTACGACGCCACGGTCCACGAGTCCGGGCGCGCGATCGATTGCCGCTTTCACTGCCACCTCCGGAGTTCCGGCCGGAGTTCCGGTAATTCCGGGAACACCATGAAAGCGCCGGTCAAAGCCGGCGGAGAGTAGCGGAGGAAAGAGCCGTACAAGAAACCAGTGGCGAACCATCTTGACCCCGAGTCATGCGCCGACGTTGGTAACAACGTGGGTGAAGCGTTGACAGGGGCACACGCAGGCCAGCTATCGAGTTGCGACACCGAAGGGGCCCCGAAGTGCAATCACCTCCCCTGGCGTGCCGACCCTGTATGGTGAGGGGGAAGACCACACCCGAGGCGACGTTACCTGCGAGTCGTCTGGGGACGCCACGGAGTCTGAGACCCTGGGCATGCGTGGAAACTCTCTGCATGGAAACCGGGAGACCCCGAAGGTTTCCGCGGCCTCGAATCCCCCTGTGGGGGATGGGGTGGCGGAACGGCCCGAGAAGGCCTATGGCCATACGTCGGACAGGCACGCCTTCGGGGAGTCGGACGGCTCCATAGTACCGCAGAAGCAGGCGAACAAAGCTGACCGATCGGCGGCGGAGTCTGTGGAGGGAAGGGGGCCGACCCAGGGGAACGACCTGCCAGGCGGGCACGTGCCGGACACCGCGCCGGGAAAGCGTGGTCACGGACTGCGGGGCGTACGAGAAGCAGCGAAGCGGGGCAAGAAGATGCGGTTTACCGCGCTGCTGCACCATGTGACGGTCGCTCGGCTACGGACCAGCTACTTCGAGCTGAAACGCTCGGCAGCGCCCGGCGTCGATGGCGTCACGTGGCAGGAGTATGGAGACGGCCTGGAGGAACGCCTGGCGGACCTTCACGGGCGTGTCCATCGGGGTGTCTACCGGGCCCAGCCCTCCAAACGGGCATGGATTCCCAAGGCCGACGGACGCCAACGTCCCCTGGGCATCGCTCCCCTGGAGGACAAGATCGTCCAACAGGCCGTCAAGACCGTGCTCGAAGCGATCTACGAGGAGGAGTTCCTGGACTACAGCTACGGGTTTCGACCCAAACGAAGCTGCCATAACGCCTGGGACGCATTGTGGGTGGGCATTATGCGGCGTAAGGTAAGCTGGGTGCTGGACGCCGACATTCGGGGCTTCTTGGATCCTGCTTCATACTACACCTCCGTTAATGAAGATGGGGTAAAGAGAGTTGGTTGCGTGTCTAACACCTTTATTCGTAAGCCTTTACGTCTCCCGCAACGGATGTGCACGGCCTCCAGTTGTC
>VGYL01001014.1 GCA_016872975.1 Planctomycetota bacterium | reverse complement strand
GTACCTGGGAAAAATCGTGGAGCAGGCGGAGACGCGGGAGCTTTACCAGCGGCCATCGCACCCCTACACTCAGGCGCTGCTGTCGTCGCTGCCGTCGCTCGATCCGAAGGCCCGCTACGACCGGGCACCGCTGGAGGGCGACCTGCCATCGCCCATCGCCCCGCCCCCGGGCTGTGGATTCCAGACGCGGTGTCCCCTGGCGGATCAGCGATGCCGTCGCGAGTCGACGGCTCTGACCGAAGTCAGGCCCGACCATTTCGTGGCGTGCTGGAAGCCCTAACCGGACAGGACATGGCTCGCCACATAGGTTGCATAGGCAGCCACTTGACAGCACAGAGGGGTAGTCATATAATGCGTCCACCTAAGAGCACGACATGAGATGGGGTCTCGCCAGAAAAATGGCGGGGCCTGCGGCTGATTGCGGCGCAAATCCGGAATCGTTGCAGCCATGGCAAAGACGATCAGATTCATTGATCTGTTCTCCGGGATCGGCGGATTCCGCCTGGCAATTGATAGAGCCGCTCGAAGCCTGGGCGTTGAGACCGAGTGTGTTTTCTCAAGCGACATAGACGAACAATGCCAACTGGCGTATGCCGCCAATTTCGGCGAGACGCCAGTCGGGGATATCACTAAGGTCGATGCCGAATCCATTCCCGATCACGACATTCTTCTCGCGGGCTTTCCATGTCAGCCGTTCAGCATAATCGGGAATCGCAGAGGATTCGAGGACGCACGCGGCACGCTTTTCTTTGAGATCGCGAGGATAATCGAGGCGAAGAGGCCCGAAGCATTTGTTCTGGAGAACGTGAAGCTTCTCGTAGGCCACAACGGGGGGAGGACCCTTTCGCGAATCATCGAGGTATTGCGCGGTTTGGGGTATCACGCGGATTACCGGGTGTTCAATGCGCTCGATTTTGGCTTGCCACACAAGAGGGAACGTGTGTTTGTCGTGGGATTCGATGCCCCTTGCTCGTTTGGATGGCCTAAGGGGGGCCTTGTAATGAAGCCTTTGCGGGAAATCCTTGAAGACGACGTTCCCGGAGAGTTCTACGCTTCAGACTACATCCGCCAGCGTCGTCTGGAGCATCATCAGCCGACAAGAGAACCCACGATTTGGCATGAGAACAAAGCAGGACACATCAGTGCCTATCCGTATTCCTGCGCCCTGAGAGCCGGCGCGTCCTACAACTATCTCTTAGTGAACGGCACGCGCCGATTGACTCCCAGGGAAATGCTCAGACTGCAAGGCTTTCCGGATTCTTTCAAGATTGTCTGTAATTACAGTCAGACCAGAAAGCAAGCAGGTAACAGCTTGCCAGTTCCCGTCGCAGAATCGGTCATCCGTAATGTCTTTCTTTCATGTGGATGGGGAAGCGGGACCGGTGCCCAGAGCCGGCCCTATCGGCACTCAGTTGATCGGCAGATGATACTATGTGATCAGAAGGGAAGCTATGGTCGGAAACCCAAGACTAAGAACCGTCGAGAAGCACCGGCCGCCGTATCCGCTTAATCAGTTTCCCAGAGGCTTCGCCGTTAGCCTCGGACGGGAAGTTGTCTACCTGCTCTCATCCAGAGGCGCGGCGCGACTTGAGGGGTCCGACTGGGAGGAGATCTTCGCCCGTATAATCGGGGCTCAATGGAAACCCTCTAACGTTGGCCTTGACGACGTTGTCCTAGGGCAGACAGCGTGGGGGGCCAAAACTGTCAAGAATCGTCATCCCGCCACAGCATCCAAAGTCCGCCTCATCTCTGGCCGCAACTCGCCCGTTTACTCATTTGGCGACCGCGAGATCAGCGAATGCGATCCGGATGACTTGGGCGGCAAGGTCCTCAGTATCTGGAATGAGCGCGTGGCCGGCATCCGGAAACTGTACCAGCATGTCAGAACGGTTGTGTTGATTAAGGCTGACGACCTTCTCGAACTTGCCGCATTTGAACTGGAGACCGTTCTTCATCCGGTTGAGGGGTATCGCTGGGCATGGAACAAGCAGAATAACCTTGAAGGCTTCAGAAAGGCGACCGACGAGCATGTTTTCACTTGGCAGCCCCATGGTTCGCAATTCACGATGATCGAGGACGTTCCGAAGAATCGGCTTGCGATCAGAATCAGGAAGCCACCCGTTCTTGACCGCGAGGCAGTCTTGGCATCCATCAGATTCGATGAGTCCTGGGTTGAGGTGATCTCATAGGCAGATATGGACAATGTGAGTCGTCCCAAACGCTCGCTGATCATGGCCAGCGTGAAAGCCAAGGGGAACAGGTCAACGGAGCTCGCAATCGTTTCCCTTTTCAGGGGAGGTCATATCGTGGGGTGGAAACGGCACTATCCATTGCCTGGCAACCCTGATTTTGTCTTCCTCAAGCAGAGAATCGCCTTGTTCGTTGACGGTTGTCTTTGGCACGGATGCCCTAGGCACTGTCGGATTCCGCACACAAATCGGAAATATTGGCTCAGGAAGATCCGCGCAAACAGCACTCGGGACAAGCGAATCAGGAAACACCTTCAGTCAATGGGATGGACCGTTCTTCGCGTTTGGGAGCATGACATCAAGACCGGTTCCATCAGGAAAAGGCTTGACCACATCAAACGACTTGTCCAAGAACGCGGTGGAGCGGCTAGATAGACTTCCACGATCTTGAGCGACCACGTTGTAGGGTGGCTTTCCATAGCCGCCGTTCCCGGCTGTTTCCGGGCACGGACTCGTCGGGTAGGGGTGGAAGTCGGCTTGGGGGGCGTGTTCGCATCC
>VGYL01001013.1 GCA_016872975.1 Planctomycetota bacterium | reverse complement strand
GTATCGGCAAGCTGACGGTCCGGCCCAGCGTCGGCTACTCGGTGCTGATCGATGACGATGTCCGCGCCGTCACCGGCAGGAGCGACAACTTCTGGGGCGGCGTCGGTTTCGCCTACAACTTCTGACGGTCATGCACCCGGAGGGTCAGGGCGAACGCAAAGTCGCAAAACATGGTCGGGTGGCAGCGGCAAGCGGAGTCTGGGCTCCCAATCGCGATGTATCGCGATTGGGAACCCTCTTCGGAGCTTGCCGATGGTTTCGCCCCTCGCCATCGGCAAGGCCTGCGCAAAGCCTACGGCCTTGCCGCTGCCACCCGTTGACGCTGTCCATGTACTCACTTTCGGGATCTTGCCGGGTGCCATGCCTACGCCTCGTAGGCATGTCTACGCAAAGCCGTAGACATGGCACCCATACCTGGGAGCGAAGCAATCTCCCATGCTACGGATCGAGATTGCTTCGTCGCTGCGCTCCTCGCAATGACATGTATGGGATCGGTTCCGCGACTTTGCGTTCGCTCTGCCCGGAGGGTATTCTCCCATTGACAAGTCGGCGGAGGGACGTTACGATCCGTCGCTGAAGTCGAAGGGAGATTTATGGCGGTCAAGAGCGGCGCAGGGACATGCCCATCGAGCTCCGAACGGCGCGTGCGGGGACGCCGAAGGAGGTGGTTCCCGTACGCAGCTCTGACGGTGCTGCTGGCCGGGGGCATCTTCTACGCCGGTCTGCGCTGCCACTGGCGATGGGACCTTCGCCGACGGGTGGGAGCCGTGCGTGCCGCGGGCTGTCCGGTGACACTCGCCGAGTTGGATGCCTGGTACCCGCGGCCCGAGTCGAGCGAGAACGCGGCACTCTGGATCGTGGAGGCGACGGCAGTCTATCGTGAGCCGGCCGACGAGTCGGACGGGTGGGATCTGTGGTTTCTGGTGCGGGACCCGCCCACCGGCCGAACCGAGCCTCTGGACGGCCGATTCCGGGCCCTGCTGACACGCCATATCGCCGCCAACGCCCAGCCGCTGAAACTGCTGCATGAAGCCGCCGGCATGGAGGAGAGCCGCTATCCGATCGACCTGACGCAGGATGTCGGCGGGGGAGCGTCGCATCATGGGGCCGTGGTACGGGCCTGCGCCCTGCTGAGCGTGGAGGCCGTCCATCACGTGGAAAGCGCGAATCCCGCCGACGGGGTCCGGTCGATCCGGGCGGCCCTGGCCGTGGCGGACTCGCTGCGGGCGGAGCCCTGCCAACTCTCTCAGGCCAACCGCGTTCTGGCCCAATCCCTGGCCTTGTCGGCCCTCGAACGGGCTCTCAACCGGGCGGTGCTGACGGACGCACAGTTGGCGTCCCTGAGCCAGGCTGTCACCAAGGCCCACCGGCCCGAGGCCTGGAGGCGGGCCCTGGCCGGCCTGCAGTGCACGCTGCTTGCCTATCGCGAGCATCCCGAGCGGCTCGGTCTGGAGAGACCTTCTTCGCTCATTGTCGATGCCTACGGCACGCTCGGACTCCTGGAGCGCGGCAGCGTCGTTTTCCTGAAGCTGATGGACGAGTCCCTGGCGCTCCGGCAACTGCCCGCGCACCGGAGAATGGCGGTGGCCCGGGTCCTGGAGGAGAAGTGGGGGGACGCGCTTCGCACCTTCTTCCGCGTAGGTGGGCCCACATCCGTCATCCGGCAGGCTATCGAGCAGGAACTGACGGAAACCGCCCAACTGGCCGTCGCACACACCGCCCTGGCGGTCGAGCGGTACCGGCTCGCGTGGGGACGATTGCCCGGGAGTCTGGAGGATCTCGTGCCGGACTACCTGCAGGAGACACCCCGCGACCCGTTCGACGGGAGTCCGCTGCGCTATCGGCGGCTCAAGCCGGGCTTCGTCGTCTACAGCGTCGGCCCGGACGAAACCGATCACGGCGGCAAGGAGCGGGCCTCGGCCAAGGAACGCAAGGCCGGGGAAACCCACGATCTTGTGTTCCGAGTCGAGCGATCGGAATCGACGACCCGGTAGAAGGCTAAGAAAGGAAGCCACTGAGGTCACAGAGAACACAGCGCGGCCGATGGGCGAAGCCCGAGGCCGCGCTGGGACCTCTGTGTCCTCTGTGGCCCCAATTCCTGTCTAGCCTGTGCGTGGATCGCTGATAGAAATCGATGGCCTTTGTGGTGTAGAGGGAGCCTGACAGAATGTATAATGACAGGGGAACCCGGGAAGAGCGATCGTTTTCCAGAAAGGGCTTCCGGGATGTTGGTAACATTTACCAAGGCGTTTCATGCGAAGATCAGGGCCGTCCAGGTCCGTTGCAGCGTCAACCTGCTCCTCCAGCAGACCGGCCGGATTCTGGCGGTCGCGGGGCTGGTGGCGGTCCTGGCGGTGCTGGTGCAGCGGCTTCTGGCGCTGGTGATTCTGACACCTTCGGTTCTTTGGGTGTTCTGGGGGCTTGCGGCGGCGGCCGTGCTGCTTCTCTGGCTTCTCCGGCTGCCCAGTCGGATGCAGGCGTCCCTTTTGCTGGATGAGAGGCTGGGGCTGCGCGAGCGGTTCAGCACGACGCTGGCCCTGGCCCTGTCCGACGATCCTTTTGCCCAGGCGGCGCGGAGCGAGTCGCTGGCGGCGGTCTGGCGGGTCAACCTGCGGGGGCACTTCCCGATCGGTCTGACCCGAAGCTGGTACTACGGCGCGGGGACATGGCTGATCGTTATACCCATCAGGAATCATATTTCGGCGGTTTGTTCAAGTGTTTATGAGATGGTAGCCGAAATACGTGATGATGG
>VGYL01001012.1 GCA_016872975.1 Planctomycetota bacterium | reverse complement strand
GTGTAGGTTCTGCGTCGAGCCGCTCATCAGCCGCATGCGTGGCGCCGATTCCAGAAACTTGATCGTGATGCCCGTATCGGAGACATCGTGGTACATGAACGGCGGGCTGCCCCGGAACTGCGCTTTCCAGTAGACGCGAAAGTCCGCCTCGGGGTCGGTGGGCTCGGTCATGCCGTTGACCGCCAGCCGCGCGCGCTCGGCGAGATCGAGCGTTGCGGGCGCCCACGATTCGTAGCGCATTCCCCGGAGCTGGCTCTCCGGCGGGGTGGGTGCGTCAGGACGGATGTACTGGATGTTGCTGCCAGGGGTTGTCATCGTGCTTTCTCGCTCCTTGCTTCAGGTGTTCCAGGCCGACAAGACTTCGTTGGAGTTCAGTACAGCCATCTCGCTCTCCATCCATGCCAGCGCCCCTTCCTGCGCCTGCGGAGAGCCAGTGGCCACGCAATCGCGCAGCACCACCGGATAGTAGCCGTGCATCTGCGCGTCTACAGCGGTCATCAGGACGCAACCGCGCGTAGACGTGCCGGTGATGAGCACACTCTTGATCCTGCGTGCTTTCAGATAGGCGTCCAGCGGGGTGTAGGAGAACGCACTGGCACGGTTCTTGCGGATCACCAGATCGCCCGGCTGCGGCGCCAACTCAGCGATCGTCAACGCCTCCTGCTGATCCTCAGCCAGCGACATCACATTCTCTTTGTTGCGGTGGCAGAACAGGTTGGGCCCATCCAGCAGCGAGGCGCCCCGCGCGTCGGCGTGCATGAATTCCGCATAGGTCACCAGGACACGCGCCTCACGCGCCGCGGCGAGCAGGCGCCCGAGGCGCGGGATGATCTGGCCGAGCAGCGTGTCCGCGGGGCATGGCCCGTTCCGGTGAACGATGCCGTTCTGCATGTCGATGACCAGCACGGCCGTATGCGCCGGATTCACCAACTCGTTTGTCGTTGTCAGAACTTCGATCCCGTTGATGATTCTCATCCCATGTCTCCTCGGTATTCGAGAAGTGATGGCGGTTCATTGACGAAGCGAGCTGCCCGCTGCGCTACGGTCGAACTCCCACACGGCGGCCCGCTGCTCTTCCGTCACCAGCTCGACATCTAACCACAGTCCTCGCGCCGGCAAGCTCGATGCCAGGAAGTCAAGCTCCTGTTCAGTCATGGGGCCGAGGATCACCAGCGCCTTCTTTTCGAGAATCCGCCGGCAGAGAGGGATCAGCTCACGCAACGGCTTGCCGTAGGGATCCAGGACGATGTCAATGGCTTTCAGGGCCTCGATGTCCAGCACCCACTCTGCCAGAAGGGGAAACCCGGAATGGGTATGGAACACCTGGTAGTCGAACGACTCGATGACCCTGGTGGAACAGGGCGCGATGAACTCCCGGAAGATCCGCGGCGAGAGGTTGACCGCATAGTCTTCCTGCGTGCGCAAGCAGGTTCCGGGGCACCACATGCCGTACTGGTTGCAGTATCCTCCCTGCAGGCGGGGCATCACCGCCAACTGCCTCTGCACCCAGTGGATGTACAGCATCGTAAGCTGCTCCAGCAGCGCCCTGGCCTCCGCAGGGTGGTCGTAGAAAGCCAGGTAGGCCTTCTGCGGGCCGAGCACTTGCACGAACAGGTCGCCCGGCCCACGAACGGTCGGATCGAGCGTCGGGATACATTGCCCGGGATAGTAACGGTCCCGAACGAACGTCTCGAACTCGATCAGCTTGTCCAGCCACTCCAGGCGGGGCGCGAACCCCTGCCGGTCCCGCTCGTACCAGTCGTCCGGCAGGTAGGGGATGGGCCAGATGGTGCGAGATGTGGCTGATACGCGCAAGGCACAGCCCATGATTGCCGCCAGCCACGGCACACGATGATAGGGGAACAGCGTATTGAAGGCGACCTTGCCCCACGCTGAGGGCGCGCCAAGCGGCGCGATCGGCGCCGGTTGCAGCCTCTCCGGCGCAAGCATGTCGGGCTGAAGAATCAGGCCGTCCTTGTCCTCCCATGCGGGCGGCAGCGCCGCTACGTGCCAGGTTCGTCGCGCTGAAGAACAATCAACATTGATGATCGGTTGCTCCAGTGTCCGCTCCCAGAAAGCGGTGTGCAGGCGCAATAGCGGCCGCAACTGCGCTTCGGGCAAAGTGTTGTCCATCCGCACTACCTCCTTCTGCTGTAGGTGAAGACCTCGCCAACCGCAAGGACCACGGGCACCGTTTCGGGCGCATATGCTCTGCATGCATCGAGAAAGGCTGCCGGGGTGCCGTCGGCTCTCGTGTTTTGGCCGGCAAACAGCCAAAAGTGGCAGGGGATGGCTGTGCGGGCGCGGACCTCATGGGCCAACCGGGCAGCCTCGGTGGCATTCAGGTTGCCGAACGTGCCGTTGATGCAGGGGATGATGATATCCGGACTGAGCGCCATCACCTCCTGCATCCTCTCCGGCTGATAGCAGGTATCTCCGGTATGGTACAACCGGATGCCGTCGTTCTCGAGTACCAGGCCGATGGCATCAGGTTCTGAGTCCCCATGGTTGGCATAGACGGCGCGCAGTGAGAAGCCGCTGGTTGCCATCCCTCCGAACTCAGTGACTTGGCCGGGCGCCAACAAGCGCATCCTTGCCGGTGGGACACCGAGCCTCTGCAGCGCGCGCAGGCAAGAGATGGGGCCGGCGAAGCTGACCTGCGGCGCGTGCGTGACGAGCTGTGCGATGGACTCCTCATCGAGATGGTCCTGGTGGCAGTGGGTGCATACCCAAAGGCCGTCGGTGACAGCACT
>VGYL01001011.1 GCA_016872975.1 Planctomycetota bacterium | reverse complement strand
TCCGCGCCAACTCGTCGAGGAATTCCCGCCAGAACTCCAGGCTCCACATCTCGGGGATATTCTGCTGGGCGGCGTCGCCGGCGTCAGAGTAGCTCGGCGTGCGGGCATCGAGCGGGATATTGAACTTGATGCCGCGTCGGGCGATATAAGGCGTGTGCTCGCTGTCCTGGAGGTCCGCCAGGGTGCCCAGGCGGACCGCCTCCGCCAGGTCCAATCCGCCGTACATCGCCCCCACGGGATCGGCTCCCAGGACGACATAGGTCGTACGCGTGCCCTCCGCTTTTCGGCGCAGGGCATAGGACTGACCGGCCGTACTCCCCAGCGGCGTCACACCCAACTCCCCCGCCACTCGGCGGGACTCCTCCGCAGACGAGGCCAGGACCATGCGGGTACCCTGGGGCGCACGGGCCAGATCGCTCAGACCGCCTGGGACGACCTTTTCCCCTTTGGCCTCCAGAGCCGCACCGATTTCTCCGGCGGCAAACGCTGCTTGCGGCACGTCGCTGTTGTATAACAGCGCCACATCTGCCCGGGCACAGTCTACCCACGGCACCAGCAACAGGAACCCTGCCACGAGCAGCAGGCCTTTGTGACAATATGCGGCTGCACCGCATCGCGCATGGTTCAATTGACCCGCGTTGTCTCGGCTCATGGATATCTCCTGCTCTTTCATCCCTTGGCGTGCTCTCGTTCTTTCCTCGGATCGGGGTCCGTTCGGCCGCGCAGTCTGGCTTCGGCGATGGACGCCCCGCCGGTCAACAGGCTGGCGATGATCAGCAACACGAGCGGGCCCGTCGGACCGCTGACCGCCAGCAGAACCAGGCAGCCGCCCAGCACCACCAAATGGATACAGAAATTGACAAGACGCCATTGTGTGAATCGAAAACCGCTCATTCGTCGGACCCTCAGAAACCGTTGTCTTGTTCAAGCACCATCACGGGCCGAATTGTAACACAAGGCGTCACCTTCGGGAATCCCAAGGGGTGGCAGCCTTCAAGTGCACCCTGCTCGTATCTTGCCGCTTGTGCACCGTTCTGACGTCGCGTATAGTCTGAGGACCGTGCGCCCGGCGTGCTGTAGCGTGCCGGGGGCTCCGAACGCAGGAACCGAAGTACTCCCTTCCGTCGGGAGGAGAAACGCCGTGAACAAGCCGACGTTTGTGACCCTCGCCATCGTGAGCCTTCTTTCGATCGCCTGGTCTTCCCAGGCCCGCCCCTACGGCCCGGACGGCTTTCAGGGACGGATCGGGCTCAGCCACGACGGCAACTTCAATGACGAAGATGACTGGGGCGCCTTTCCGGTCATGCTCGCCATCTTCGACGCCTTCGGCGTCACGGACAAGCTGGTGCACATCGAGTACAACAACATCATCCAGGACAACGACGAGCGGTTCGAGCGGGAGATGACCGCCAGCGTCCTCGGGGCCGCCGAGCGATATGGCATCCCGTCCACAATCCTGCACAACTGCCGCACGGATCTCGCGGGCGCGGTCGCGAGCATCACGAAGGCGGTCAACGCCTCCTCCCGCAAGGACCCCTTCTATTACATCGTGGCCGGACCGATGGACGTGCCGTACCGCGGTATCGTCGCCGCCGATCCCGTCAAGCGGCAGCACGTCTACTGCATCTCGCACAGCTCCTGGAACGACGGCTTCGGCAACCGCCGAATCGAGGGCCGCACCAAGCGAGATCTGATCGCGCTCGGCGTCAAGTGGATTCAGATCGGCCACGGCGGCCTGCTGGCGTATTCCGGCCGGCCGGGAACGAGATCGACCCCCGCCGAGTGGGCGTTGTTCCATTGGATGCGCGACTCCCGCGACGAGCGGCTCCGCTGGCTGTTCACGCGGCTCGAGGCGGAGGAGCGCTGCGACGTCTCCGACGCCACCATGGGGTACTTCCTGATGACGGGCGACGAGAAATGTGACCCGAAGAAACTGGCCGCCCTGCTGGACAGGAGGCAGAAGCCCGAGGTCATCGCCATCCGGCGGACCATTCGGCTGGAAGCGGAGAACTTCACCCTGCTGGAAAACTGCGCGCCCGTCAATGCCGGCCGCCAGGCGTCGCAGAATGTGACCGTGCGGATGTCGGACGCCCCCAGGGGCCTCCTGCGCACGGAATTCCACGAAATCCACGCCGCCGAGTCCGGACGCTATGACGTGAGCGTGCAGTACCGCCGCGCGAGCAACGGCGCTGCGGCTTACGTGCTGCGTATCAACGGGATTCCGCAGGGCGACGGGGGGCGGGCCACGGCCGACGACAACGCCTGGAAAAGCCACACCATCAAGGATGTGGTCTTGGCGCAGGGAGATACGATCGAGATCGAGGTCCGCGGGGACGGCAAGGATCGCGGCGAGATCGATTTCGTGCAACTGACGTATCTGGGGCTGGACGATCCGGCCGCCCTGCCCGGCCAGATCATCGTCGATCCGGCCTATCCCCGGTGGCTCAAGTACAACGGCGGCCCGCGGTGCTTCCTCTTCGGGGCGGGCAACCCGGAGGACTTCTTCTTCCTCGGCAAGCGGCCGGCCGACGGCACCCGGACCGGGGGCAAACAAAGCGACATCATCCGACGGCTGGCGGGCACCGGCGCCAATACCTTCCACGTCCTGGCGCTGCGGGATTCCCGCTACAACATCGAGCCGGGCAACGGGACCCCCGACGGCAACCCGTTCGTGAACAGCGACATCGCCGGCAAGCTGGACGAGAACATCCTCAACCAGTGGGAGGGCTGGCTCACCGAGATGGAGGCCGCGGG
>VGYL01001010.1 GCA_016872975.1 Planctomycetota bacterium | reverse complement strand
CAGCACTCGATGCTTCGGCTGCTGCCGCGCGAAGCTGACGAACAAGGGCACGAGCGTCGCCCAGAACAGACCCATGATGATGGAGTGCGGAAACGTCGCGGCACACCGGACGTTTCCCTCGCGCAGGCTCGTGCGCACACGCCCGAGCACCAGGAACGGGTTCTCCCCCGTCACTCGCTCCAGGGCGACGAATGGCAGCATCGCCAGGGCGCAGACGGCCAGAACCACGTACGCGAACCGCAGATCCGCCCAGGAGCGGACGGTCTGGCGAAAGATCCAGTAGAGGCCGAGCCATTCCAGCAAGCGGCCGGACTTGAAGATCAACGACGCCAGATTCAGCCACTGGAGGAAGAATATGATGGTGCCCACCACCACCCACGCCAGGACCAGAGCGTCAAACCGGTTCCACCGGATGGGGACAATCTCGCCATAGAGCCACAACCGGGCCGCCGCCACCAGGATCAGGATGTGCAGGGCGCGGAAGTGGAACGTCTGGAAGAGCAGAAGGTGCTGATCCGCCGGCGCCCAACAGGCGGCCACGGCGAACGGCAGCAGCAGGTACTTGCGAGGAATGATCAGAATCGACGCGGAGAGCAATAGAATGATGAAAAGCGTCGCGGAAGTAATTGTCGCCTGGTGTCCACCCATACTCTAACACCCTACCTTTCTCACAAGGCCCCTCTCCCACCGCGACCGCGGTGGGAACAACGCCTTGGGTCGCTCCAACCTCAATGATGAACGGCGCCGTGCGCCTGCCTCTGCCGGCTCGTGCCCGGCGGCACCGGGCGGCACCGGGCTTTCAAGTGACGGTACTCTCGGATCGCCCGCAGGGGCGCCACCGCAAAGGCCAGCGGCTTATAATAACCCGGATCGAACGGGTGAAGACACAGGCATTGCCAGGCCGTCTTCAGACCGTCCCACGGCCTTCCCTGGCGTTTGAGCGAGACCACGCTGCGGACCGCATACGGAATGATCGTATTGACCGCCATCACGCTACGGGCCGGGTCGCGGTGCGTGATCGAATCGTGGTTCACCCGATGGCTGTAGAGACACTCGCCCAGGCACAAAATGGGAAATCGCTCTCCCACCCGCCAGACGAAATCGACGCCTTCCGCGAGCCGGACGTTCTCAAACCGCAGGTCGCCGACCAGGCTCCGCCGGTACAGGCCGGTGGCATCATGGGCCGGCACGTCGAACCGCAGGCCGCTCTCGCGCCGGATCGCCAGGCACACTTCGTCCAGCGATTGCACCCGACACGGCAAGCGGCCCCATTTTCGATAGCCGTGCGGATCCTGCACATGTCCGACCATCCAGCCCCGGAGGGAGACGCCGAAGACCCCCAGGACCCCCCAGGAGCCGAAGAGCGCTTCCACCGTTCGGATCTGGTCGGACAGCCGGCCGAACCAGCCCGGAGGCAGCAGGACATCCTGGTGGAGAAAAACCAGGATCTCGCCGTGGGCCCGGGCCGCTCCCAGATTCAGAGCCTGGGGCACCGAATAGCGGTTGCCCGCATTGTCGATGACAATCAGCTCAACCGGCTCATCCTGCGCCCGTTCCAGGCACGATCCCAACGCCCGGCAGAGCAGCTCCTGATCGCTGACACAGGCGACAACGCTGAAATCCATTTCTCCTCCGCGACCCGTCGCTCCTTGACAGTCGCCCCTTCGATCGCCCGCGGATCACCGCTGCAGTGCATGTTTGATCTTCCTCACAGGCCCCGCCAGCGTGGGAAACGCCAGCTTGAATCGAATTCTCAGCCAGTCCGACCTCCATTGGCGGACGGCCGGGTAGTGCTCGATCAGCCAGCGGGCATTCTCGTGGTCGCCGGCCGCGATCTGCATGTGAATACTCTTGACGGCGTGACACGCCAGCCACGAGGACAGAAAGGTCCGATACGCGGGCGGACAGTTGCGCCAGATCGCCTCGGGGTCGGTCAGGACCGGCTCCATAGGATAGTGCGGACGCCCGCTGGCAAAGCCCAAGCCGGAGGCGGCGGTGTCGTACCAGGCCAGCGGCTCGCAGATCCGGTACATCCAGTGATTCAATGCCACCTGGATCCACAGGTAAACGTCCTCTCCCAATTGGCATCCCCGCTCGTAGAAGCCCCCGTAGCGTTCGACCACGTGCCGGCGGGCGACGACGGCGCCGGACCAACAGCAGTGGAAAAGACGAGGGATCTGTCTTCTCGTACCCTGCGTGGGCAGGCGCCACAGGCCGGGCGTCACACCATCCAGAAGCCCCACGCTCCTGCGCTCGTGCGGTCCGACGTAGATCCCCGTGGTGGCGAGATCCGCCTGGGGGTGGGTCTCCAGGGCCGACACGGTCTTTTCCAGGAACGTCGGCAGCCACACGTCGTCGGAATCCAGGAAGGCCAGGTAGGCGCCGGTGCTGATCCGGATGCCGTGATTGCGGGCCGCCCCGGGCCCGGCATTGTCCTGGAACACGTACCGCACCCGCTCGCCATGGGTCGCCACCTTGCGCTCGGTCTCGTCCTGCGAGCCATCATCGATCACCAGGATCTCATATGAGACGCCGGGCGGACACGTCAGGTCCCGCAGGCTCTCCAAGGCGACCGCCAGCTTCTTCGCATTGTTGTAGGCGCAGATGGCGATGCTGATCATCACAGGCAAGTTCCCGGCACCACATCCTGCCGGCATGTTGGGTGACCCGTAACTCGTGACTCGTGTTTCGTGACTGGTGATCCGTGTCACGGGTGACGGGCAGACTCCGTCCCCGTCGGGTGGTCGTTGCTGACCCGTCTGAC
>VGYL01001009.1 GCA_016872975.1 Planctomycetota bacterium | reverse complement strand
ATCCACGCCCCTGCGTCAAATTGGAGCTGCCGCCTCCGAAAATCAGTCCCGACAACCCCGTCGAGCCGCTGCCGCCGAACCCATCCAGCACCGTCGCCCCCGGCGCCGTATACGCCGCAAACCGGCCTACACTCGTCGCTACCCCCGCCTGCGGAGCGCGAGCGGAAGGAATCAGCGCGAGCAGGGCGCAGGCGGTTGCGCAGAGGGTCTGGTTGGTCGGCAGGTCGGCGGCAAAGGATATGCCAAGTCCGGCCAGCGTCGCTGTGGCGGAAATGAGCGCGGCCAATAGCAGCACCCGCCCGAGTCGTCGGCTCAGCAGCAGCGCGGCGGAGGCCGGCACGACAAGGTAGCAGAAGACCATGAGAATCAGATCGCCGTACAGCAGCGCCCTGACCTCGTGCAGCCCCAGCCCGCTCCGCGACACGAGCAGCACGCTCAGGCTGGAGGCGGCGACGAAGAGAACACCCAACACCGCGTCCCGCGGCACCCGGCGATTCTCCAGCGGCGCCGCCAGCAGGACCACCGCCCCCAGCGTGAGCGTCAGGGCGCCGGCCAGCGGTGACAGCCCGGCCGCCAGCGCGCCGGCAATGCCGCAAGCGGCCAGTTCCGACAGGGCAATACAGCCCCATCTCGACGATCTGGCGCGTGGTCACGGGGTACAGCGGGTCAATGGCCTTCTGCTGGGGCACATAGCCGGCCGGCTTCCCGGCGAAGGGTGTGTGGATCGCGCCGCGCGCCAGCGGCAACAGACCCAGAATGGCGCGGAGCAAGGTGGTCTTGCCCGCGCCATTGGGACCGACGAAGGGGAGGAGAATGCCCGGTGGGATGTCCAGGCACACATCGTGGACCACTTCCTGCCTGCCGTAGGCGATGGTGACGTGTTCGCAGCGTATGAGAGGATTCCCGTTGGTCACGCACGGCCTCGCATTCATGTTCATCGCGCTTCGCTCACCCTGCCGACGATCAGGTCCATCAACGCCAGGTAGTCGGTGGCTTCCGGCTGTCCGCCGACGGAATTGGCGACGACAACGACCTTGGCCCCGATCTTGCCGGCCAGTTGGTTCGCCGCCTTGGGGCTGTAGAAGGACTCCTGGAGAACGATCTTCACTCCGGCGGCCTTTGACGATTCTGCCACGGCGGCCAGGTGTGCGGCCGTGGGCGGGACGCCAGGCTTGGGCTCGAGTTCAGCCGCGATCTCAAGGCCGAACCGCTGCGCGAAGTACACCCAGCTTCTGTGATAGGCCACAATCTTCTGGCCGCGCAGCGGCGCCATGGATGCCACCCATCCGCCCGCCTTTCCCTTGTTGTCCGGCTCCTCAAGCAGTGCGACGAGGCTCCCGTCGGCAGCCTTCGCCCAGAGCGCCTCGCCTCCCACCGCCTTCACCAACTCCGCCCCGAACATGCGTTCGTCCAGCGCCTTCCGGAACGCCGTCGCGTTGACGCGGAACGCGTCGGCGTCTGCCGGCCGCAACTGGGCGAGGCGTTCGGCAATCGCGCCGGCAATGCGACGCCCGTTCAGCGGATCGAGCCAGTAGTGGGGATTGCCGGAGGGGTGCACGTCGCCCATGTCGCGGGTGATCGGCCCCTGCGGGACATCGAGGACCAGAACGCTTTCCGAGGCGTCCATGTGGCCGGGCGCGCCGGGTCGGATGCGGTTGTTGCGCGATCCGTCCAGGATCGGCGGCTCCCACCCGATCTCCAGTTCCAGCCCGATGCGGATCCACAGGTCCGCATCGCGGGCCTGCAGGATGACGCTGGGTTTCGCCTGGAGCATGTGCGGGTCTTCCTTGCCCGTGCAGATGCTGTGCACCTCCGCCTTGTTGCCGGCCACCGCCTTGGCAATGGCCGCCAGGTCCGAGGTGGTCGTCACGATCTTCAATCCGGCCGCCGCAGCCCTTTGTGCGCCACAGGCCGCCGTCAGAATTGCCAGGATCACGTAAATGCGCTTCATGATCTTCATGATGTCTCGCCTTCTGGAGTGTTCAGGTTTCGGGTGTCAGGTGTCAGTGGGGCGGTCCTGTCCCCTTCTTTGTCGCGAGCTTTGTCGAGAGCTTTGTCGACGGAACCGTCTGCCGGGCAATGTCTTTCGACAAAGCTCGCGACAAAGCTCGCGACAAAGTTTCTAGCCCCTAACCCCTAGCCCCTAACCCCTAGCCCCTAAAACTTATGCGCGCCATGGGCGCCGATGGAAACCATCCACTGGACGTACACTTCCGTGACGTCCTCGGAGCCTTCCGCCGTCTCGTAGGAGCCCTGGTTGGCCTGCAGCCCGATACGCGAGAACTCGGACGGTGTGAAATCGAGCATGGCGCCGGTCCGGTAGCTGCTTCCGCAGGTCTCGCTCGTTCCATCCGGGAGAGCGGAGTCGTTTATCAGTCCGACCTGCTCCCAGCGCAGGCCCGCGCGCCAGCGCGGCAGGAAACCGTAGACCGCCTGGACGTAGTAGCCGTCCTGCTCGTCCACCTTGGAATTGCCCACGAGATCTGGCTCGGCCTCCGCCGGCACGAGCGTCAGGTCTTTCCTGCGGTTGAAGTACTCGGCCTGCGCGACGAAGTCGCCCTGCCCATATGGTTTACTGGGTGGCTGATTCACTCAAGTCGCGAACGCACAGGTGGCCCGCGACCGCTCCGGACGAAGCCTGGCGGAGACTCCTTGCGCTCGTGCGAACCTCCGTCCTTGGCGATGAGTAAAGCAGAGGCGGGGCGGTGATGCAAGGTTGCCGTCCGCGTCGTCCTGGTCGTTGTCCTGGTCTTGCGCGAGCGTGGG
>VGYL01001008.1 GCA_016872975.1 Planctomycetota bacterium | reverse complement strand
CCAGCCAGTCGGAATGGCCGTCGAAGAATAGATTGTTGCAGCCGTTGTTGCGGTGGCGGTTGGGCGCGATCCGCCGGGTGAGATTGCTGCCGGCCGTGGTCTGGTCGGAGGCGGGCAGGTGCGTCCAGGACCAGACGTCGAGCAGGTTCAGGTTGGACACGATATTCAGGTCGTACCGGTTGCGGACGACGGGACGCCAGTTGCCCGCCTCGTTGTCGGCCAGGTAGATCCGCTCGGCGGGCTGCTTGACGGAGTGGAGCCGGGTCGGGGTATCCTTTTGCTGGCCGCGATTGCTGTTGGTCAGGCCGGGGTTGTCCATGTCCCAGGCGTTGACGACGTAGTCCACCGTCTGCTCGGCGTCGCGGTAGCCGTTGAGGCCCACCCCGGTGCGGGGGAAGTCCGGACACTGGTAGACATCGACCTCGCGGTAATCGCCGATCTCCCGATATTCCTCGCCGAGGAACGGCACGAACACCAGGACCCACTTGGCCCGCTGGTGGTCCAGGGCCCGCGGGATGAAGTCGTTGTACTCCTGGGCGTACATGTGCAGGGCGATCCCGAGCTGCTTGAGGTTGTTCAGGCAGTACACCGCCCGCGCCTGCTTGCGGACCTTGCCCAACGCCGGCATCAGAATCCCCATCAGCAGGGCGATAATCGCAATCACCACCAGCAGCTCGATCAACGTAAACGCCCTGGACCTGAATCTCACGCAGCACCTCCCTTGAACGAACCGGCGAACGGCGGCGGTTGCGACGCATGTTCCGTCGCGCACCGTACGGCACGCGTATTGCGCACACCCACGCACGACGCACCAAGCGTCACTCCGCACCGCCCGAACGGCCTGCCGGCTTCGACAAATCTATCGACCGGACCTGTTTCAACACAGTATACCAGATTGCTGGTAAATCCGCGCAAAAAAAAAGCGAGGGCCCGCTCCAAAGCAAAGACCGGGTGGCATCGCCAAGGGCTCTGCCCTTGACGATGGTTCCACGTGAATTCGTGCGCCTATCGTCAAGGCCGCAGGCCGGCCTTGGCGATGCCACCCGGCAGAGGCGCTATCCTTGGAGCGGATCGTTGAAAAGAAGAGGCGTTGTGGCTGGCGGTCAAGGCAATTGCAGGTTCGCCGATGACGCCTCTTGGGGTTCCGCCTCATGAGGCTTGACGAACAAGTTCGGTAAGGTGTGTGGCGGGCCGCAAGCCAGGTGTTCGTCGCAGATCATTCAGCGATGACCTTGCCTGATGCGATTGCCCTGGCCTGGTGGCAACCTTGTCTTGGCCTGTGCTTGGAGATCCGCTATCATTTCTGTGACATGGTCTTGTGAGAAGAAAGGTGGGATCGTATGGCCAGGATGTATCGCGACGAGGATGTGGACATGGGGGTGTTGGCCGGGCGCAGGATCGGGATTGTCGGCTATGGGAATCAGGGGCAGGCCCAGGCCCTGAACCTGCGGGACAGCGGCTTCGTGCCCTTGGTGGGCAATCGGGACGATGCGTATGCCAGCCGGGCGGCGGCGGATGGTTTTGCGGTTCGCCCGATTGCCGAGGTCGCCGAGGCGGCGGATATCATCCTTTTCCTGATCCCGGACGAGGTGCAGCCGCAGGTGTACCAGGAGCAGATCCGACCTCACCTGCGGCCGGGCGACGTGCTGTGTTTTGCCAGCGGCTACAACATCTACTACCGGGCCATCGTGCCCCCGGAAGGTGTCCGGACGATCATGGTCGCGCCGCGGATGATCGGCCGGGCGGTGCGGAACCTCTATCAACAACAGCTCGGGTTTCCTTGCCTGGTCGCCGGCGAGAATGACCCCGATGGCGGGGCGATGCGGATCGCGCTGGCCCTGGCCAAGGCGATCGGGGCGACGCGGTTCGGGGCGTTCGAGTCCTCGTTCCGGGAAGAGACGGTCATCGACCTGTTCGCCGAGCAGATGCTCTGGCCGGGGATCGTCAAGTTGTGTTTGCTGTATTTCGAGAAGCTGGTGGCCAACGGCTGCGATCCCGAGATCGTGACGACGGAATTGCACCTGTCGGGCGAGTTCGTCGAGATCGCCAAGGCGATGATCACGCACGGGTTCTTCGGTCAGCTCAAGCTGCACTCCCAGACGAGCCAGTACGGCCAGCTCTCCCGCGCGGACCGCATGGCCCCGCCGGAGCTGCTGGCCCAGGTGGATCGGGCGATCGACGAGGTGGTCTCGGGCCGGTTCCACACGGAGTGGGTCCGGGAACAGCAGGCGGGCAAGCCGAAGATGAGGGAGCTGTGGCAACAGGCGCTGGAGCACCCCCTGGCCAAATCCGAGGCCAAGCTCCAGGCCCTGCGCGAGATCGTGGCCCGGCCCTGCGAGGACCGTTCGCAGTGACGCCGTGCGGCGTCTCGCACCATGGGCAAGCCGCTTCGTTGTCTCCCCATATTTGCCTTGCTGTGAAGGGTGGCATCGCCAAGGTCTTGGGCCTTGACGATGGCTTTCTCAGATGCCGCCCAGTACCGCATTTCGCAAGTCCTGAGACGATAGGGTAGAGATTGCTTCGTCGCTGAAGCTCCTCGCAATGACATACTGGGGCGCCCGGTGTCATTGCGAGCGAGGCTCGCCGAGCGCGGCAATCTACCACCATAGTCGCGGTACTTGTGAAATGCAGTACCAGCCGTTTGGATCCTGCTTCATACTACACCTCCGTTAATGAAGATGGGGTAAAGAGAGTTGGTTGCGTGTCTAACACCTTTATTCGTAAGCCTTTACGTCTCCCGCAACGGATGTGCACGGCCTCCAGTTGTC
>VGYL01001007.1 GCA_016872975.1 Planctomycetota bacterium | reverse complement strand
CCGGAAAGGGTCGGCGGGTGGCACGGACAAACTTGATCGTATAGGAATTTGTTTTTGTGGATAACCCCTGGGCCTCCGGGGAGCCTGAGGGGGCGGGTAATCAGCCCGGAGGGCGAAAAACAATAGCCCAGCGATTTATCGCTGGGTGATCGGAGCAAAAGACAAGACGAGTCCCGCAGGGACGAAAGAACACCCTCGGGTGGGCAGTGGCTTTCTTTCCCCCCTACGGGGCTTGGTGTTGTTTTGGATCTTGGTACCCACCGTTGAAACGGTGGGCTACTGTCGGCCGTCCCTGCGGGACTATTGGGAGTCCCCGGCGCAGCCGGGATAAGTTCTTTGTCCGTGTTTCGCCGCCTACAGAGGGCATGAAGAGAGAACACGGTACAGCTTCGGGCTCATCTTTCGGGCCACCGGCCGGAAGGTGGCTGGGGAGCATCGGCCCTCGATCTTGCCGGTTGACCCTTTTCTATGCTCTTACGAGCACACTACAAACGCGGGCCTTGGGCCCGGCGCCATCTGCCCCCACAAGACGGAGTCGCACACGCTCGCGACGCGCGTTTATCTTCCTTGCCAGAGGACCATATTGGTGTAGGATTCGTCCTTCGTTTTCTCCACGAGCAGATCGGCGGCCGGCTTGAGCTCGGCATGGCCGTCGGCAAAGCCGACGTTCACGGTCTTGTTGGGATGCCGTCCGCCCACCGCATCCATCGACTGGCCCGGCCACAAGTTCCTGCTGCGGTTGATTTCGAGGCCGGGAACGTACGACGTGTCCTCCACATAGGTGTCACCGAGGTTGACCGGCGGGTCGGCCGCCGCCTGCCACCAATAGATCAGGCTGTAACCGCTGTCGAGCACCAGCAGAGTCGCGGCCGGACGCAGGAGATCCGAGGTGGACAGCGGTTTGCCTACCAGAAGGGCGTTCTTGAGCAGACGCGAGCCCGCGGCCGTTCGGCACAGAGAGCGGTTGACGCCATACTTGCCGCAGAGGATACTGCGCTCGAGCGCGGGGTCCCCCAGGCGGCTTGCAGGGCAGTGCAGCACCTTCGCTCCCTGCGCGGACCGGTCCCGGATCACGCCGGCCAGATGGAACCACCACCAGCCCGGTGTATCGAACCGGGCAGTGCCCGCATGGCCGCCGGGCGGGATGTCCTTGCGACTGCCATCGAAGCCATAGGGAAACGACTGGTGCTCGCTCTCGTAGTTGTGCAGGCTCAGCAGCAGGTGGTGCAGGTTGGCCCGGCAGGCGACCGTTTGGGCCTGCCGGCGCGAGCGCCCCAGCACCGGGAACAGGAAGGCCATCAAGAGCGCGAGGATCGCGATGACGACGAGCAACTCCACCAATGTGAATGCACGAGGCCGCATACGCTCCCACTATAAGCCGGGACGGGTCCGAAGTCAACCGGCAAATCAATCCGGGGGGTGTGCGACTACGTTTTGTGGGGGCAGATGGCGCCGGGCCCAAGGCCCCTGGTTTGTAGTGTGCTCGTAAGAGCATAGAAAAGAAAGCAGGGAAGCCAGAAGTGGCGCCACCTTATGAGTCCTGACGAACAAGATTCGGTAACGTGTAGGGTGGGGCTTGCCCCACCGCTTCCCCGGGCGTTTGGTTCCCGGTGGGGCAAGCCCCACCCTACAACTCTGCTCCCCGTTGGCGATGGTTGACTTTCCGGAGAGGGGGCGATAGTATAAGCGTGTCGGCACGGAGGTCGCACCCGCTGCCGATCCGAGGTGGGTTGGAGCGCTCGGGGGTCGTGTGACGTGTGGCTGGAGAGCAGGGTAGCCTTCGATTGGGGCGTCTATGAAAAGGCTCGTTGTACCGGCCGTGATGGTCCTCCTGGTCCCGGCGGCGGGGGCGAAGGTTTGGACCACGGTCTATCGCTACGATGAAGTGACTCCGCTCGGGGCGGTCGATCCCAACCGGCCGGCCGTCTACCGGGACATCATGGTCGGCACCCGGCTGGCGATCGTCATCAGCTCCGACGCCGCGACGCCCTGGCCCGGTGTCCTGGCGTCTTCCTGGGACGACTGGATCTATGGGGAATTGACGGCCCGAGACTACAACTCCAAGACGCTCAGTTACGAAGGCTCCTGTCTCCCGGCGGCCGGCACGAAGTCATTCGTGCGTGTCAGCCGGGATGCCGCCAAGGTTGGTCTTCAATTCGGCTTTGGGGCCGGCTCGATCCCCGCTCCGGGTGAGTGGTTCATCGTGGACTACCACGCCAGGCAGGTCGGCGCCTGCACGCTCCGGTTGTACGGACTGCCGGTCAGGCTGGATTCTCCGGCCGAGACGCTGTCCTTCACGCACGTCGACTCGCGGGACTTCAACGGCGACGCCATCGTGGACTTCCGGGACTTCGCCCTATTGGCCGGCCACTGGAATCCACAGGAATACCTCGAGCCCGATAGTCCTCAGGGCATGTTCGACCTCGATTCGGACGGAAAGATCGGCCCGGGCGACCTGGCGTTGTTCAGCGAATACTGGCTCGAGCAGACGGATTGCCGCCCGCCGGCGGCGGATCCGAACACGTCGTCGGCAGGTAGCCCCTAGCGCGGCCTTCGGCCGCAACCAAAAAGATGTCCGAATGTGTGGTAGAAGTTCCTGACAAAGACTCTAGACCGCATCGCACCCTCAAGCGTCACAACTCCGACAGCCGGAGGTATGATACTCGCCGTCTCTAACGAGCATTGCTGAATTGAGCATGTCTGCGAGGCGTAGACATGGCACCCGGCAATGGCTAAACCAAAGACCCGAAAGGGCGTCCTTCGTAGGTCG
>VGYL01001006.1 GCA_016872975.1 Planctomycetota bacterium | reverse complement strand
GGGCTTCGGGCCTTCCAGCGCCGGAGGGTCCGGCGGCAGCCTCCGCCGCCACCAGCGAAACGCCGCAACCGAGAGGTCGTGTTCCTGGCAGTACTGGATCTGCGTCATAGCCGACCTCTGCCACTGCGGAACATGCTTGTGCCAGAACCGGCCCCGGCGACTCAACGACTTCAACGGCTTCTGTGCCATGCAGTACCTCCTATAGCTGGTCTTTACGGGAGGTACCGTATCGCCGGACATCCCCGCTGCCAAGATGGGTTCGCCGGACGCTCACCTTATACGCTTACCGATTTGGCCAAGGATTTCATCATGCAGTTGCTCTACCTCCGAACGGAACTCCTCCTCTATAGCCAAGTCGATGGCCGTGGATCGGTCTTCTTTGGCGGCGGCGGGAAACTCCAATTCCACCCATTTGCGGATTGGTGGCACGATGTCACGCAAGATCTGATCGCCAAGGTGTTGACGTGCAGCCTCACTAAGGAAGCATCGCAGTCTGAATCGTTCATCTGAACTGTCGCCCAGCACGTCCGCTATGTTCGTTGATTCTTCCCCATTTCCTGAGGCATCTACGGCTGTCTTCACCGCGTACTGCAATATCTCGGTCACATTCCGCGAGATTTCCTGCTCGGTCTTGAAGACGAAAGCAGCCTTCAATTCAGGCTCGTTGGTAATGATGAACTCAGTTGGTGCCACCGTCGTCCGTAAACGGCGGGCGGATGGAAAGTTCTGGTCGGTAGTTCCCAGGAGTTGACGGACGACGCACGTTTTGCCAGCCCCAGTGTCACCAAGCAGGTACACCACCGGCACGTTGCCAGGCATCGGGATCAGTTTGTTAAGCTGCTCTTGCGTGCTTTCAAAAGTTCTCATGACTTGTGTTCCACTGGAAGAGTGGGCTCATCTACGCATTTCACTTTCTCCCAACCAGTACTCCCGCGCGCGGAACCGGGCGTGCTTCGGAATTGGCCGGGGCTCCTTGGCTGCGAGTCTACCCTTTCATTGTACAACCTCGCCGACAGGGCGTAAAGAGGGATTCTCCCGCCGGAAGGAAGAATCGCGAGCTTCGCAGGGTCACATCTTGAATCAGGAATTATTCAGTCGATTGGGGGGAGTACTTCACCTTGCGGGGGGTGAATGCCGGGGACACCTTACTTATGGCGCGCCTCACTTGAGTATAGCGTCCTTGGAGGAACCGGGAAAGCGAAGCTCGATGTGCCAGTCTCTTCGAAGGAGTCTCGCAAGAGGCGGTTCAGGGAGGGAGTGTTGTGGTGGTCTGGGGTAGAGGGCGCGCCGCTTCGCGCTTCCCGAGGTCAGGTCTCGAATTAGGAATTATTCCCTTGCCAGCGGGGTGGGGAATACGGCCATTGGGGGCGACCGCAGAGGTCGCGGAGGGACGCAGAGAAGAGGGCGGAAAGACGGTTCCGGTTGTGCCGGTTGTTCTTCTTTTCGGTTTCTTTCGTTTCTTGCGGCTATACCGATTTCTCTGTGATCTCGGTGTCCTCTGTGGCGGAAAAAGGAGTTCTCAGTCTTCAGTTGTCGGTTCGCAGTCCTCAGTTGAAAGTCCGTGCAAATCAGTGAGATCTGTGTCCCAAGCGTGGTAGTCGGTAGTCGGTTGTCAGTTTTCAATTGCCAGGTTGGCTTTGAGATTGCCGCGTCGCTGCGCTCCTCGCAATGACAGGATCAGCGTGCCTCGGCCTCTCTCCAAATCGAGTGCAAACGCGCTGGCTTCTCCGACCCGTTCCATCGTGTGGATGTAGTTTCGAGTAGCCTTCAGATCATCCAGACTGGGTTCGGTCCAGAGGATTGTCATTGGGTCGTCAGCCTTCGCTTGACCTCTTCGTGGGGTATGAGTCTGCCCGCGTCCGCGGCCTTCAGGCCCATGTCGATTTTCTTCCGCACGTAGATTTCGTACATCAAGTCGTCCCAGGACGCCTCATCTGGAAGCCTCTCGAGGAGTTTCCTGGCCTCTTCTTTCACGGTCGCCATTGGAACGGATTCCTAACTGCTGTTGTGGTCTGCGAGGTCGGCACGCGACGACCCCACCATTCATGCCATCCGGCTCATCCGCGCATCATACAGGAGTCCTGTGCCTCCGTAAAGACCCTCTGCTGACATCCATCTTCGGCGGTGCTCAATCGCGTTCTGTCTGTCCAATGGCGCCTATGGACAGCACACGGAGCAGAAGCCGCCTTCGTTGGATCGGATCCGCTGTGGGGAAGATGAGGGAACAGGCGTTGCGTTACCGATGTATAGCATAGTGGAACGCTTGTGAAAGGGGTGAATATGCGTAGGAGAAGCTACGGAATGGCGGCCAAGGCAACTGTCGGGGCGGGAGTGGTGTTGTTGGCAATTTGGGCAAGCGTGGGCCAGGCGGGAGGCGTGCCGGCACAACCTGCGGAAGACCGATTGCTGATCGACAGCTTCTCCACGCCCCGGGAGAAGGGGGTTCCGGCGGCGAAATGGCAGCTTGTGGCGGAGAGGGCTGCCGGCGGGGCCTATGCCGGCCGAGTGCAGGTCCGGGAGCATGAGGGGCGAACCTGCCTCCATCTGGCGGCGTCCGCCTTGCCGGCCAATGCCAACAGCCCGGTCGAGGCCCGGCGGCCTCTGTACGTGGGGCGCCGACCGCTCGATGCCCATGCGTATGCCGGGATTCAGTTGACGGTGAAAGGGACCGGCGGAGTCTTCGCCATCCTCTTACGTACCGCGGATGCGCGCCATCCGAGCCAGTACTACCAGGCCGAGCTGCCGCTGGATGGGCAATGGCAGGAGATCAAG
>VGYL01001005.1 GCA_016872975.1 Planctomycetota bacterium | reverse complement strand
GGCCTCCAGGCATCCGGATGCCGCGGCGGGTCGAGGGCAAGCGGGACCGGCGGCGTGAGCACCGGTTCCGCTGCAGGCGCCGGTGATGAGCTGGCTGAGGGCGGGGACGCTGGGGGGAGTGGTGACGGCGTCACCGGATCCTGGGATACCACGGGGGCGGGGAGAGCAGTCTCCTCCCGATGGTCGACTCTGTCTGCATCTGGCCCGCCTTCGACAAGCGCGGGGGACACGTCGAGTTTGCCAGCAGCGGCCGACGGGCGAGCGGCCTCTGAGGATGGCGCTTTCATGCTGCCAGCCGGGACGCGCGTTTGAGGCGCAACGAGGCGCGCCTTCACGTGCGCCGGTCTCGTCCTCCGCTGGCGCATGCCGGCGCGAAGGGTGCGGACTCCCGCAGCCCCTGTCGTCGCGCCGTACAGTGTGGGCGTCCCCGCCTCTTCCGCTGTGTCTAGCCCAGCCTCCTGGGCCGCGGAAGGGGCCGGAATTTCAGATGCTCCACCAGACCGCCTGTGGTCTGGTGAAGGTACCTGCCCTGCCTCATGCCGCAAGAGACCGGCCGCCAGCAGTGCTGCCACCGCGGCGAGCACACCCAGGGCCGTTCCCGCTCCAAGCTTCATGCCACTTCCGCTCCGTGTAGCTGCGGGATGGTAAGGGGTGCAGCCGCTGCACTGTCTCCCTCCTGCCACGTTCACGGCTGTCCGGGGATTGTGCGCTGATGCTCACGAAGCACACCGTAGCTGCGTTCGAGCAGCGCCTGGCCGCCGAAAAGGACTGTGGCGTAAAAGAGATCACCTACCACCGTGTTCCGGAAGAAAGGAATCGCCGCGACGTAGGCGGCCAACAACCCCTCCAGAGTACGAGGGTAGAACGACCCCAGAACCCACACCCCGAAATTCGCGAGTAGGAAAAACACAATGGAGCCAGCCAGCATCGCCCCCACGACCCCGAGCGTGGTGCGATGGCGCCGCAGCCAAAATCCGATCAGGACGATCAGCGCAAACGCCCCATAGACAAACGGCAGCGTCCGATGGAAGCCGATGACCAGATCGCTGAGAATCATGGCGGCCAGGGGCACCACGAAGGCCAGGCGGCGATCGCCGAAAGAGGCGCCGCCAAACAGAGCCATGGCGCCGATCGGCGCCACATTTGGAGGGTGCGGCAGCAGGCGGGAGGCCGCCGCGGCCATGATGATCGTTATTAAGACAAGCAGCCGGGGTATGTTCATAAGGCGGTTTCCTCCTTTATCGACTAGGCGTGTGCAGGCAAGAGGTCACAGAAGTACCAGAACTCGCGCCGCACGACTTCCCCCCGCGTCAGCGCCACCGGCGAGCAAAGGAGAGGCCCATGGTGCACAAAAGTGTGAAACTCGCCGTTTTCACCACAGGGGTCCACCCTGGCTGGCAGGTCCCCAAGAAACCCGTGATCAAACGTCCGTCCGGCAAAGGACCGGTCGAGCACACGGCTGTCGACACAGGCCACAGTGGCCTTGAAGCCCAGATCGACGAACGCCCGCGCCAGCGCGGTAGTGTCTTTGTGCCACAGGGGAAAGATAGCGCGCATGCCAATGCGAGCCAGCCATTCCTCTCGATAGCGGCGGATGTCCTCCAGAAACAGGTCTCCGAAGGCCACAGTGGTGACGCCCGCCTCACGGTAGGCGCGGAACGCCGCCTCCATCCGGGCCTCGTAGACCTCATTGGTTGCCTGAGGGGAAATCAGAACCCCGTGCAGCGAGAGGCCAAGCGCCACGGCTTGCTGCTCGAGCAGCGCACGGCGCACGCCGTGCATGCTAATCCTATCATACCCCTCGGTGATCGTAGTGAGGAGCACGGCGACGCGATACCTGCTCTCTTGCACCACAGCCCAGAGAGCCATGCAGCTATCCTTCCCGCCGCTCCAAGATACGAGGATGGATTCCCTCACCGCCTCGGCTGCCTCCACACTGCCTCAAAACGAGCCGCCCAGCTGCACGAAGTAGGTCCGGCCCGGGGCGGGGAACCCCCTGAGCGTCTCGTACTGCGCGTCCAGAAGGTTGTCTACGCCCACCCGAATCGTCACGCCTCGCACCATCCGCTCAACGCGCAGGCCGATGGTCGCGTAGGCCTGCAGAGTCATGCGGGTTGCCGGGAAGGTGCTGAAGTCCAGGTCGGGCCGCTCGGATACGAAGTTCGCCAGGAGCGAGATCGCGATTCCGCCTCCTGCGCTATGCCGGAGCACGAGATTCGCCTGCGCGGGCGGGACACGAAGCAGGCTCAGCCCCGTCGTCCGGTCAATACCATCCGAGACGGTGAGATTCCACATGATCGACCACCGGTCGCTCAGCCGCCCGACAACTTCTGCCGAAAGACCCGCCACCCGCGCGGACCCGATATTTTGTGGATTGCAGCCGCCGATGATCAGGTTCTGTGCATCGGTATAGAAACCGTTGACGCGGACCAGCAGCCCCGGACGCGCGGCCGCCTCAAGGCCAAGATCCGTCGCCCAGGCCTGCTCGGGTCGCAGAGCCGGGTTGCTGCAAAACGGAAAGAAGAGTTCCCCAAAGCTCGGAGCCCGGGAGGTTCGGCCCAGTCCCCCACGGAGGCGGAGCGTCGGCGAAACAAAGTAGACGAATCCGGCCCGTGGGTCGAGCCGGCCCCCGTAGACCGAATGCGCTTCATAGCGCAGTCCCGCCCCGACCAACGTGCGCCCACCAAGAGGCAGGTCGTACTGCGCGTACCCGGTCGCGCTGCTGGCATTGGACGAAAACGCCGAGAAGGTCGACTGGAGCGCAAAGGAAGCCTGCT
>VGYL01001004.1 GCA_016872975.1 Planctomycetota bacterium | reverse complement strand
CGAGATGGTGCCCGGGGTCCTTCGCGCGGATGTCCAGGGCGCGTTGGAGCGGGAGATCCGCCTGGAGGTCGATCCGGACCGGATCGCCCAGTACAACCTGACCATTCCGGAGATCCTGGCGCTGATCCCGTCGGAAAACGTGAACATTTCGGCCGGCAGCCTGCAGACGCCGGGAACCCGATTCAACGTCCGCGTGCCGGCGGAGTTCGTCTCGCCGGAGGAGGTGGACCACCTGCTGCTGGCCACCCGCAACGGCAAGCCGATCTACCTGACCGACGTGGCCACGGTGCAGGACACCTTCAAGGACCGCACGACCTACTCGCGCCTCAACGGCGTCGAGAACGTCACGATTTCCGTGCAGAAGCGCGCCGGCGCCAACGTGGTGCACGTCTCCGACTACGTGCGGGCGGTGATCGACCGGGCCCGGCAGGAGGTGCCGGGCGCCGTGCAGCTCCACGTCATTTTCGACATGTCGAGATACATCCGCAACACCGTGTCCGACCTGGAGAACAACGTCCTGGCCGCATTGATCCTGGTCACCGCCGTGCTGGTGCTGTTCATGGGCTGGCGGCCGAGCACGATCGTGGCGCTGATCATCCCCCTGAGCATGCTGGTCACCTTCTTCCTGATCCAGGCGCTGGGCTACACGCTGAACATGGTCGTGCTGTTCAGCCTGATCCTGATGCTGGGCATGCTGGTGGACAACGCGATCGTGATCGTGGAGAACATCTATCGGCACATGCAACTCGGCTACAGTCGGATCGAGGCGGCCCGCCTGGGGGCCCGCGAGGTGGCCTGGCCGGTCGTCACCTCGACCTTCACGACGGTCTGCGCGTTCCTGCCCTTGATGTTCTGGCCGGGGATCATGGGCGACTTCATGAAGTATCTGCCCATCACGCTGACGGTGGGCCTCCTGGCCTCGCTGTTCGTGGCGCTGGTGTTCAATCCGGTGATCTCGTCGATCTGGGCGGGCCGGGCCCCCCAGAAGCGGGAGCACAACCACTGGTTCCTGCGGGGCTACCGGCGGGTCCTGCACCTGGGCCTGACGAACACCGGCATGACCCTGTTTCTGGCCGTCTGCCTGCTGGTGGGCATGATGATGCTCTACGGCAAGATCGGCCGGGGAACCGAGTTCTTCCCGGAGGGCGATCCGGAGCGGGCGTTCATCAGCGTCCGCGCCCCGCAGGGCACGAACATCCGCGAGACCGACCGCCTCGTCCGCGTGATCGAGGAACGGATCCAGCCGTTCGGGCCGTGGCTCGAGGACGTCATCACGAACGTCGGCTCCGCCAGCGCCGGCTTCGATCTGGTGGCCACCACCGGCGGCCCGCATCTGGCCAATATCACGCTGGTCTTCCCCGATTTTGTGGTGCGGGAGCGACCTTCCGCCGAGATCATCCCCGAGATTCGCCAGGCCGTCGCGGACCTCCCGGGGGCCGAGATCCGGGTCGAGCGGGAACAGGAAGGCCCCCCCACCGGGGCGCCCGTGACCGTCCGCGTCATCGGCGAGGACTTCCAGAGACTTGAGCAACTCAGCGAGCAGGCCCGGCGGATGATCGCGGACGTGCCCAACCTCGTGAATCTGCGCAGCGACCTGGAGGCGACCCGCCCGGAGCTGGCCTTCACGGTCGATCGCCGCGTGGCCACCCTGCTGGGCGTCAACACCGCGACCGTGGGCAACTTCCTGCGCACCGCGATTCTCGGCACGAAGGTCGGGACGTATCGCCAGTTCAACGACGAGTACGACATCACGGTCCGCCTGCCGCTGGCGAACCGCATCAATGTCGACGATCTCTATCGCCTGCAGGTCCCGAACCCGACCGGGGAGGCGGTGCCGCTCAGCTCCCTGGGCCGCTTCGAGTACCGGGGCGGATTCGGCACCATCAACCGCGTCAACCAGCAGCGCGTCGTGACATTGACGGCCGATACGGAAGGGCGTCTCAGCTCGGAAGTGTTGGCGGATGTGCAGCAGCGTCTCGCCGGACTGACGCTGCCCACCGGCTATGAGATTCGCTATGCCGGCGAACAGGAGACCCAGCAGGAGTCGCAGACCTTTCTCGGGCAGGCGTTCCTCGTCGCCATTCTGCTGATCACCCTGGTCCTGGTCATCCAGTTCAACTCCCTGCTGGTCCCGATCATCATCATGACCACGGTGATTCTCTCCCTGATCGGCGCCCTGCTCGGGCTGCTGATCGTGGGCCTGCCCTTCGGCATCATCATGAGCGGCATCGGCGTCATCAGCCTCGCGGGCGTCGTGGTCAACAACGCCATCGTGCTACTGGCCTACACGCGGCAGTTGCAGGCCCGGGGCCTGGACCTGGTCGCGGCGGCCGAGGAGGCGGGCACGACGCGGTTGCGGCCGGTCCTGCTGACGGCCACGACCACCATCATCGGCCTGATCCCGATGGCGGTCGGCATCTCCTACGACTTCCACACCCTCTCCTGGGCCACCCGGAGCGAGTCCACCCAGTTCTGGCGGAACATGGCGGTCGTGGTGATGTTCGGCCTGGCCTTCGCCACCGTGCTGACGCTCGTGGTGGTCCCATCGCTGTACGTCATGCTCACGCGAGCCACCCTGCGGGTCCGAAGCTGGCTGGGCGCGACCCACGAACAAGAGAGCGAAGCCGCCGCACCCGCACCGGAGGCGAATTGACCGGCGATGGAGACCCTCAAGAACAAGCGCGGCTTTGTCTGTGACATGGACACCGACATCGTCGCGGGCATGGAGTCCGGCATCGACACCGTCCTGGTCCTCAGCGGCATCACCGCGGAATCCA
>VGYL01001003.1 GCA_016872975.1 Planctomycetota bacterium | reverse complement strand
CGCCTACCTGGCCCGCGAGCTGCTGGCCAGCCTGGACGCGCTGAGCGAGGCCGACATCGAGAAGCTCTGGCTGAACGAGGCGATTCGTCGCGATGAGGAACTGGACAGCGGCACGGCCCGTGCCTATCCGGCAGACGAAGTGCTCAGCCGTGTGCGGGCTCGTCGGAAATGACCCGATTACTCGTTATCCATGAAGCCGCCGAGGCGGAGATCGCCGAGGCCGCCGATTTCTACGATCTTCAGAGCCCGGACTTGGGCGGCGCGTTCATCGTCGAGGTCGAACATACAATCCGGAGCATTCTGGAATTCCCGGAGGCTGCACCGCTGGTCCGAGGGCGCGTCAGAAAGCGGATCGTTGCCAGGTTCCCATACTCGCTGGTCTACTCGGTCCGACCGGCCGAAATCAGAATCTTGGCGGTGGCCCATCATAAGAGGCGTCCCTTCTACTGGCGTAGCCGCCATTGATCATGGAGGCGGCAAAGGTGACCGTATGATCGAGCTACCGTACTCATTGATGATCGAGGCCACGGAAGAGCCGGACTACTTCGGCTTCCATTCTCCCGATCTGGAAGGCTTCACCGGCATCGGGCACTCGGTCGAGGATTGCCTCTGTAAGGCCAAATGGGGAATGAAAGAACATGTCGAGCTTCTGAAAGAACAGGGCTTTCCCGTACCACCGAGCAACCCCGACCCCAAAGTCGTCATCCAGAACACCAAGAACCACGCGGCCGTAGGGGGAGGATAATGCCCAGGGGAATTTCCGGCAAGCGAGTACTTCGCACACGGTTGGTTCGAACCCACGATCTCGTGGTGGCGGTCGATGTTGAGGCTGTTCTCCCGGAAGATGACACGAGCGAACCCTACCGTGAGGCTGAGACGGCACAACTGCTGGGTGAGACTGCAACGCACTTGGAGCCCAGTGAGCTTGGGCAACCAACGTGAGGGGAGACGGAGAACACATGAAAGATCCACTGCGTGACTTCGATTGGTCGTCGCTCTATGATCGCTACGACGCGATGTGCAGTCGCTTCAACCCGGAGGCCCTGCACCTGAGAGCTATCGCCTTGAGACCTCCGTCGGATCGTGACCTGTACTACCACTTGGCCGACCGCATCCGCATGACACACAACAAGCTATCGGCGCTCTCAATCGATCTTTACGAGGCGATGTTATATTGGAAGCTGTACTCGAATCCACAAGCTTTGGCCAAAGTCGTTCAGCCCTTGTGCGACTCGGACATCCGTGCCATACAGTCGGGCAATCTGAAGCGCCTTTTCGCCGGACTGCCACCCCACCTTGATCGAAATGCGGATGCCGTTGTCGCCTTGGTCAAACAACTCGGGCACCATGGGGTCCTTGGCATGAAGACCGCGACCGCGCTCCCGGCGAGGACGACGTTCCTCCACTTTCTCTTTCCCGAGGTCGTCCCTATCTTTGACAAGATGGTGCTCAAGGCCGTTGGACGGGACGAAGCGAACGCCAATCATAACGTGGGAGTATTATGTGAGTACCTGCTCCATGCTTGGGCGTTAGCAGATCGATATACAGCGCCTCTTCCTGGCCGCTGGCGTGAGACTTCTATTCGCCTGATCGACATGGCTCTCTGGGTAGCCCGAGGTGAGGACACGTGCGACAAGCCCCCGGTCCGGGAGCCCGTTGCCAAATCGTGGCAGCGGCCGGGGCTGAGACTGCCGATCAAGGGAGCGAGCTTGTCGTCCACGATCATTGAGGAGCGAAGGGGTAGAGACGATTCTGTTGCCTGCGTCTTCGGCGTTGAAGGAGAAACCATGAACCGAGAGCAGATTCTGGAGTTTGTGAACGCGAATCCTTTATGCCATCTGGCGACGTGCGAGGGGATGCAGCCGCGGGTGCGGGGAATGATGCTGTACCGGGCCGATGGCTCGGGGCTGATCTTCCATACGGGCCGAGGCAAGGCGCTGTCCCGGCAACTGCTGGCGAATAAGCAGGTGGAAGTGTGCTTCAACAGCCAGGACACCCAGGTGCGGGTGGCCGGAGTGGCCGAGATCGTGGAGGATATGGACCTCAAACAGGAGATCGTCGAAGCCCGGCCCTTCCTGAAGCCCTGGGTCGAGCAGCATGGATACGACCTGCTGGTCGTATTCCGTGTGACGCAGTGCCAGGCCGCCGTCTGGACCATGGCGACGAACTTCGAGCCGACGCAGTATCGAAGACTATAGTACAGGGACGGCTCCAAAACGCAAAATGTCGCGTTTCACGACTTGACCATACATGCTGTTGTGGGACGACGCTGGACGCACCTTCAGCAGCGCCCGCCCGTGGCTCCCTATCGCTGCTGGGAAGGCCATATCCAAGCGTTGTTGTCGGTCCTCTCACCCGAACAGTTGCTGGCGAAGCGTCCTTTTTGAATCGCCCGTTTTATGGCTCCGTCAAACTCTGAATCTGTATACTTGCACGGATTGGCTATTGTGGCCCTCACTCGCAGATCTTTCCACCTCGTTCTTCCGATAGTGCGCGATCACGAGCCAACGCCGCGATTTCTTCGATGTACTGCGTGAAGTCTCCCTGGCGCACTTGTACAGGGACGCCTAAGCCTCGCGTATTGAGGCAGAGGCGTTCGCATAGAACAGGGTCCTTCTCAATGTAGAAACCCTGTACCTGTACGCCTCGCTCATGTACCGACTGCAGTCTGTGGGAGATGATCAACGGGCTTCCGCGCTCTCCGTCGTCAAACCGGCCGGGTCCGGCGAAGCAATCCACAATGAGAATGGGCCTTCGCAGTTTCACGACTTTCGCTAGA
>VGYL01001002.1 GCA_016872975.1 Planctomycetota bacterium | reverse complement strand
CGCTTGCCAAGGAGAGGAAACTTGCCCTTACCATGCTATTGGCCCAAAGCGGAAAATCTCCTTCGCACGACCGCTTCGGGCGTGCCTCCATTATGGAAGGACGCTAAAGCCGGATGAGCCAGGGTGCCATGCCTACGCCTCGTAGGCATGTCTTTCGCCCCGGATGGGCATGTCTACGCAAAGCCGTAGACATGGCACCCAACGCCTCCAGTTTCTTAGGAGGAGCTTCGGCGACGAAGCAACCTCCTCCTTGTCGTCTCAGGACTTGTGAAATGCCGTACCAGATACAAGGAAAGTCAGATGAGACCCGAACGTGAGAAGGCAGCAAGAGGCCAAGCGAAGGCCGCAGGAAGGTCCGAAGGTCCCACGTCTTGGCCTTCTCACCTTCTGACCTTCTCGTCTTCTCACCTTCTCATCTTCTTCGTGTTGTCCTTCGTCTACCTGTGGCAGGTGGTCGAGCCCCGCCTGATCTACCACGGTTTCGGCACGATCCTGCCGGAGGCCCCACTGTTCGCGACCGGGTGGCCGTTCCTCGGCAAGGCCCTCGGCCTGCCGGGGGGACCGGTGGCTTATGTCTCCGGGTTCCTCTCCCAGGGCTATTACTACTCCTGGCTGGGGGCTGCCATCATCGTGGTGGTCGGATTCAGCCTGAGCGCCCTTACCAGGCGACATCTCGCGGCTGCCGGCTTCGCGCAGGCCGCGGTCCCGGCCGCGGTCCCGGCGGTCGCGTTCTTTCTCCTGTGCAGCCACTACAAGCACCCCCTGCCCGCCTGCCTGGCGGTGTCGCTGGGACTGTCTCTGTCCCTGGCCTTCGAGAAGCTGCCTTGGCGCCCCTCCCTGGCGCACGCGGCTCTCGGCGGCTCCTTGGCGGGCATCGGTTTTTGGTTTGGCGGCGGGGGCGCCCTGCTGGTTTTCGCGTCCCTGACGGCAATCTACGGCGTCCTCGCGTCCCGAGACAGACGGACAATCCCTCTTGTCCTGGCGGTGATTGCCGCCATCTCCTGGATCCTGTCGGAGTATGTCTTCCTGATCCCGGCCCGCCAGGCCGCCGTCACGCTCACGCCTTTGGCGCCGCCATTGCGGACCGGCATGAGCCTTTTCCAGCAGGTCCTGATGTTCCTTCTGTATGGCTTCGTGCCGCTGGCGGTGTTGCTCACGCTCCTCGGCCGGCGCGTGCTCGCCCGCTACACCCAGAGGCGCGCGATCCGCGCCAAGAGGCCCGGCAAGGGGCATGCCGTGCCACGTTCCACCGCCGGCCCCAAGCTGGCGTTCCTCCGGCAGCCGGCATGGGCCGCCGTACCCGTGGTGCTGCTGGCGCTGGGGTTGCACTTCAGCCACGACCAGCTCCGCAAATCCTACGTCCTGTCGAACTACTACGCCCAGGGGCGGCAGTGGGACAAGCTGATCGAGCTCAGTCGCTGGCTGCCCAGGGGTCGGACCAACCCCTTCGTCAACCACGACTTGCTCCGCGCCCTGTACCACACCGGCCGGCTCCCCTACGACATGTTCCGTTGCCCCCTGATCCCGGAAGCGCTGCTGCTCACCCACGAAAAAGGCCAATCCGATCTGACGCAGTGGAAATTATGCGACGTCTTCCTGGAGTTCGGGCACGTCAACATGGCGCAGAAGCTGGCCTCGGAGCTGATCGCCACCAAGGACCACCTGGGCCCCGCCCTCGAAAAGCTGGCGTGGATCGGCGTAATCAAAGAGGCTCCCGAGACCGCGAGGGTCTATCTGGAGGCCCTGAAGAAAGACGTCATTCATCGCGACCGGGCCCGGTCGTTGCTGCACAGCCTGGACCACGGCTTCTCCAAGGAGCAGACCGCCTACCTCGACCGAATCCGCTCCTGCCGGTGCGACGAGACCGCCGGCGTCACGGGCCCGGAGCCCGTGGATCAGACGCTCGCCACCTTGCTGCAACACAACCCCCGTAACCGGATGGCGTTCGAGTACCTCATGGCGTGTCACCTGTTGACCGGCCGGGTGGACCAGATCGCAGCGAACATCAGAAGACTCAGAGACCTCGGCTATGACCGAATTCCGACGCTCTATGAGGAAGCCATCCTGATCCACCAGGAAACCGCGGGCTCGTCCGCGAATCTGGGCGGATACAGTGTCAGCCGCGCGACGCGGCAGCGCTATGAGGCGTTCGTGCAGGTCCTGAGCGCCATGCAGACCCAGAACCGCCAGGCGGCGTTCGCCCACCTGGTCCGCGAGTTCGGCACCAGCTACTTCTTTTACTACTCTTTCGGCCGGGTCGGGCTGGTATAAAGGTTCCTGGTGGGGCAAGCCCCACCCTACAACTACTCCTTCGGCCGGGTCGGGCTGGTATAAAGGTTCCTGGTGGGGCAAGCCCCATCCTACAACTACTCCTTCGGCCGGGTCGGGCTGGTATAGAGGTTCCTGGTGGGGCAAGCCCCACCCTACAACTGCACATCTCGGAATGGTAGAACCGACTGGGTGGCATGCCAAGGCCTACGGCCTTGACGATGGCCGTGTCGCGGGCATCTTGCCCGCGTGTGTCGAAGGCGCGAGCGTCTTCGAAGCGAGGTCGAGTGGTTCCCCAACGCGTTGTTTCGCGTTGGGGACCCCCAGAGGCCCTCGGCACGCGCGGGCGCTCGCGCCCGCGACACAAACCATCGTCAAAGGCAGAGCCTTTGGCGATGCCACCCATCGGTTCGTAGTGTGCTCGTAAGAGCATAAATGGAGAGAAAAGCGGTACCACTTCTGGCTTCCGTACGTTCCTTGTATGCTCTTACGAGCACACTACAAACCAAGGCC
>VGYL01001001.1 GCA_016872975.1 Planctomycetota bacterium | reverse complement strand
TCAATGCTCTCGTTGGAGCCGGACAACTCGTACGTGATGGGGTCGCGCGGCTCCGCGTCGTTGGCCGTGCATAACCGCAGGCTGGTCACCACGGTCGCCCCCATCTTGGGCGTGACGCGAAAGCCCGTGGGCTCGATCTCACCCTTGAAGTGGAGGTACTTCGTCGTAATCTGGTCATCGATGGCCTGGTGCGGCGGCTCGTTGCCCGGCCACCCGTGGTTGCTGTTCTGACTGACACCATCGTTCGGGACGCCCTGTATGACATCCCCCGGGGCCGTCACATCCCGCGCCGCCTGCGCCGCGCCCAGGAGCAGCAGGGCGACCGCCATACCGGCAAAAACCATCACTCTCTTACTCATGACACTTCTCCTTCTCACTGAATCACAATACCGCTGCCCCAGCCACACACCAAGGCAACCACTTGTTCTCACTGCGTGGCCATCGCACCACCCGACCGACGGCCGTCGAAGGCGTGGCTCCCCGTGGCAGAGCCACGCCGATACGTCTTTCCCTCGTGGACCCAAAGCGCACAGCACACAACTCGTTCCGGCCGCTACGGGGCGGCCTTGATCACCCGGAGGTCGTCGAAGTACAGCCGACCTGCGCCGCCCGCCTTCGGGCTCGCACGGTCGCCGACCCCCACGTACACGTTCTTGATATTGGCGGCGTTGACGCCGGCGAACTGGCTCAGCGGAATCTTCCACTCGATCCACCTCATCGAGAGCACCGCCAGCTTGTCCGGATAGCTGACCACCGCCAGCTTGCCCGCGCCGTCCTCCAGGGCGACATACACCGTGTCGGGACCGTTGTCCGTCAGGCCGCGGAAGAACAGGCTCAGGGTATCGACGCCGTTGACCGTACCGTCCCGCGGCGGCGTGAAGGACCGCTGGGCTTCACTGTAGAAGGGCGTCTTGACGTTGTTGTAATCCAGCGGCATGGACTGCCGCCCGCCGTGGACGATGACCTGCTCGGCGAACGGCTGCTCGATGTTGCCGACCGTGGAGCCGGTGTTGTTGGTCCAGCCGTCGATCCAGGTCTCGTAGATGCGGTTGCCTTCGTCGTCGGTGTAGGTCTCGAAGTTGTCCAGCACCACGGAGTTGGCGGTCGTGAAGCTCCAGACCGTTCCCTTCCAGGGGCTGGCGGCGTCCGCGTCGTTGACCTCATCGACTCTCCAGTAGTAGGTCTTGTTCCACTCCAGGGCGCCGGGGTTGTAGGTCGTCTTGTCCAGCGCCTGACGGCCGACGTAGACGCCGGTGCTGGTGCGGGTGGCGTTGGCCACCGCCTGGGCGTCGGCGCCGAAGTAGACGTCGTGCTGTCTGGCCTTGAAGCCGGCCGACCACATCAGCGTCACGTCCTGCGGGACATCGACCGCCTTGCTCATCGGATAGATTGCCTGCGCCCAGTACGGCGGCTGCAGGGGTCCGGCGGGGATGACCTGCTTCGGAATCGAAGGGCTGGACCAGGACACGCGCACGATGGCAGTGGTGCCCGACCATTGCATGTCGGAGAACTCCACGACGATCGGGTAGCGGCCCCGCTCCAGCACGATCGCGCCGTCGTACTCGACCTCCATGTGATGCGCCATCCAGTACGCGACGACGAGCTTGCCGTTGACCCAGATGCGGATGCCGCCCTTGACGCTGGCGTAGAAGGTGTATTTCTCACTGAAAGGCGCGTCGATCTCGCCGGTCCAGCGGACCGAGAACGAGTCCGGCACGCCGGCAGGACTGGGATTCCATGTGAAGTCGATCTTCTCGTCGACGCGCGTCAGGACGGCGGCGCCGATGGGCTTGAGGCCGGCGAAATACTGGCCCAGAAGGCCCCCGCCCGGCGCCAGGGTCTCGAAGCTCCACAGCTCGCCCACGTGCCTGGTCCCGGCGGCTTCGATCTCATCGACCCGCCAGTAGTAGGTCGTATTGGCGGTCAGGGGGCCGGTGGCGAACATCGGGCCGATCGTGCTGCCCTTGGCGGTGCCGCCAGTTCCGGCTTTCACGGCGTCCGGGTCGGTGCCGAAGTAGACTTCGTGCCTGATGGCGGTCGAGCCGGGGGTCCAAGTCAGCGTCAAGCCGCCCGGATTCACCCATTTGGCCCCGGCGGCGGGCTTCGGCTCGCCCGCGGTCTTGGCGGCGGCGCGGAATTTCCAGACCTCGCCGGTGTGGATGGTTCCGTTGGCCTCGATCTCATCGATCCGCCAGTAGTAGGTCACGCCCGGCTGTAGTCCGGGCGCATGATAGTACATCGGGATCGCTTGTCGCGGCGCCTTGAGGTCCGCCGCCGTCAGATCCGGCGTCGTGCCGAAATAGACGGCATGGAACGCCGCCGTATCGCCGGCCGTCCACCGCAGCAACGGCATTCCGACGTTCACCGCCCCATCAACCGGCTCCGGCTTCATGGCCTTGAGCTTGGCCGGGACAAACGCCTTGACCTCGGCCGCCGTCAGACCCCGATTGTAGATCCGCACATCGTCCATGAACCCGTTGTACTCATCGCCCGCCGGGGCGGTCGAATGCTTGGTGCCGATGAACAGCGGCCCGGTGCTCGTCGTCATGGTCCCGCTGGCCGCCATCGTCGCGACCTCTTTGCCGTTGAAATACAGCTTCATCGCGCTGCCGTCGTAGGTGGCCGCCAGATGGGACCACTCCCCCTTGACCGGCAACACTCCCTGGGGGAACAACTCGCCGACCCCGGGCAAATGGAACTTGGTGTTGTCGCCCCACTCCTTGATGAGCCGATACTGATTGTCGCTGCCCTCGGTGCTCTTCTGGATGATCCGGTTGTTGCCCGTCCA
>VGYL01001000.1 GCA_016872975.1 Planctomycetota bacterium | reverse complement strand
ACATGGATGTCCTTTCCTAATTCCGCGAACTCCCGCTCGCGAGCCAAAGTCCAATTCGCCCAGGTAATCAACGTGTTGATGGCGAATTGAGCCTGAGCTCGATTCCATCCAATGGCGACGTTTAGAAAGACGACGGTCTTGTTTTGCAATTCTCCGTCATGGCGGTTTGTATCGTGCTGGTCGGGTGAACGCAAAGAGCAATCGCAAGCACAACAACATCTCTTCCTGGATCCGTGCGAACAGCCGGCAGGATTTGTCAAAGCATCAAGCCCGTGTGGTCAAAATACTCAGCCGAGCTGCAAGTTGCTGCGGCAACTGGCTTTTCCGCTCTCGAGAATATTCCTTCTTCCGGCGCTTGACTGCCCGATTCCCATCCCCGATGCTGACCCTCTCAATGTCGGCTTGGGAAGCTTATGAACCATGTTCTAAAACCCTGGCAGCTGTTCCTTCTCATCCTGGCCGGTTGGATCAATCGCCACCAGCAGGAGGTAATCGAATATCTGGAAGCTGAAAATCGGGTGCTCAGAGAGAAGTTCGGCAAGAAACGCATCCTGCTCAACGATGACCAGCGCCGACGTCTGGCCGTCAAAGGAAAGGTATTGGGTCGCAAGGCACTGCAGGAAATCGCCACTATCGTGACACCCGATACGATCCTGCGCTGGCATCGAGAGTTGATCGCCGCCAAGTGGGACTACAGCAAGCGGCGCAAAAACGTGGGGCGTCCCCCTGTCTCCCAAGAAGTCGTCGATCTCGTGCTCCTCATGGCCCGGGAAAATCCGTAAATGTTGAGCTCAACATTTTCCGACCTGGGGCTATAACCGCATCCAGGGCGCCTTGGCAAACCTCGGCCACCAGGTCTCCGATGCCGCCGTCGGCTCCATCCTCAGAAACCACGGCATCGATCCGGCACCAGATCGAAGCCGACAGACTGCCTGGAAGAGCTTCCTCAAGGCCCATTGGGATGTCCTGGCCGCCATCGATTTCACGACCATCGAGATTTGGACCAAGGAAGGCCTGACCACCTTCTACCTGCTCTTCGTCATGGAAATCGCGACCCGACGGGTCTACTTCGCCGGCTGCACTCCGAATCCCGACGATCCCTGGATGATGCAGATGGCACGCAACCTCACAGACCTCACCCACGGTTTCCTGCTGAGCAAAAGGTTCTTGCTCATGGATCGTGATTCCAAGTTCTCTGAGGATTTCCGATCGATCCTCAAGCAGTCCGGCACCGAGAGCGTAAGGCTGCCGCCCCGGTCTCCCAACCTGTCGCCGCATATCGAAAGATTCATGCTCTCGGTCAAGCGGGAGTGCCTGCAGCGCATGGTTCTTTTCGGAGAAGAATCCCTGCGCCGGGCAATTCGCGATTTCCTTGCTCACTATCACGCAGAGCGCAATCATCAGTCGCTCGATAACCGCCTGATCGAACCGGACGAGGAAGTCGGGCGCACCACCGGTGAGATTGCCTGCCGGGAGCGACTCGGCGGCATGCTTCGTTATTACTATCGTAAGGTTGCCTGATTTCCTTTCCCCTTCCCGTTTGGGCCTCGCGCTCACGCGTCGCGTCGGAATCTTGCTCCCGTACTTGAGCGCCCCCGGATTCTTGCATGGCAATAGTCGCCGATCCCGTTACGCCGGGTAACGACCAGGCGCGAATCAACAGCAGTGGCAGCCAGGCTGGTCGCATTCGCCATGCAACTGCCAATCCGCACAGCTTGTGTATCTCGGCTGAGTTTTTTGACCACACGGGGTTGAGACGAGTGAAGCCAGCGCAGCATTCATGATCGGGAGGCTATCAACGGAATCCTGCAAGTGCAACAGTTTCAAGCTGGACCGAATTTTCGGAAACGACAGGACATAGTTTGACTTGCCGATGTCCCAGATTCAGGACATAATGGCTGCGTGAAACCGATCGACTTTCACCCGAGAGCATTGGAGTTCATTCGCACGCAATCGCCGATAATCCGGCGTCGGCTCGGGGAGGCTCTGAGAGACCTACAGAAAGGCGTCAATCTCGGGATGCCTCTCAGCCGGCCAATGTCGCTGGTTGCGCCGGGAGTGCGCGAGCTGCGGGTGAGGGACGAAAACGCGGCCGTGCGGGTTTTTTATTTTACAGGCGCCTCGGATGCCATTCTTGTTTTTCATGGCTTTCAGAAGAAAGGGCAGAAAACACCGGCGCGGGATATTGATTTGGCACGACGCCGGCTGAAGGAGGTTATCCATGCGAAAGTCGAGTCCTGAGAGACCCATCAGGGTCAAGACAGCAAAGGATCTGGGCCACGCGCTGGGATTGTCGGCGGTCGAGACCGCCGAAATGGAGTTTCGTTCGGAACTCACCTGCGCGCTTACCAAGATCATCCGCAAAGGCAACCTGACTCATGCGGAGATTGCGAAGCGCGCCGGGACGTCACGCACTCGGGTGACGGCCATTGCGAATGCAAACACGCAAGGGATTTCGACCGGTCTGTTGATTCGCGTTCTCTCTGCGACGGGACACCGGGCGGAGTTGCGTGTACGGAAGGCGGCGGCGTGATCGGACTGGATTATTTGGTTCTTCTCCGAAAAGTGTGAAGGCGCTTTAAGTGCTTGAGATGTTGAGACATAGACGGATTGACTGTCGCATAAGCAGGGGAACGCCTCGTCCCAGGCGCCTACGCAGATCGGAGGCCCTTCGGGCAGTCAGAAAGGCGGGCCTGTGGCAGCTGCCGGAGCCGTGGACGCAAAAAGCGCGCCCACCGCTCCTTGGAAAACCGCAAACAGCGCGGTTTTCCACAACTCCCACAGGCCTCAG
>VGYL01000999.1 GCA_016872975.1 Planctomycetota bacterium | reverse complement strand
GCTGGAGAACGAGGACATCGAGATCGCCAAGCTCCTGGCGCGGATCCGGCAACTGAGCGTGGCCGGCGCCGGACCTGAGAGGGTGTGTGAAAAGGGTGGCATCGTCAAGGCCGGTAGGCCTTGGCGATGGTTCGGCGCACGGGAAATCCGCCATCGCCAAGCTCCGAAGAGGGTTCCCAATCGCGATGAATCGCGATTGGGAGCCCAGACTCCGCTTGACGATGCCACCCAGAGAATGCTGGTTTCTCACGCACCCTCTGAGGACCACAGCGGTTTCGACACCTTGACTCCCGTGAGCGACATCGAGCAGCGATTTCGCCACCATCCGCGCGCATTGGCGAACGCGGACCAACTCGTCGAGCGCTGTCGCTTCCAGCTCCTGAGCGGCCAACCGATTCTCCCCAAGGTCCAATTTGGCAATGGGACCAGCGGCGATCGGGAGCTGGCCCGGCTCTGTCACGTGGGACTGGCGCAGCGGTACCATCCTGCCAGTCACGAGGCCATCCAGCGGCTGGAGTACGAGCTGGCGACCGTGCGGAAGAACGGCTTCAGCGACTATTTCCTGGTGGTCCACGAGATCGTCGGCTTCGCCAAGCGCAACCGGATTCCCGTCGAGGTCCGCGGTTCCGCCGCCGGCTCGTTGATCGCCCACGTGCTGGGCTTCACGCGGGTCTGTCCCCTCGAGAACCGGCTCTACTTCGAGCGCTTCATGAACCCCGGCCGGACCGACTGTCCCGATATCGACATCGACTTGTGCTGGCGCCGGCGGGATGAGGTCATCCGCTTCTGTTATGAGCACTGGGGCTTCGAGCGGGTCGCGATGGTCTGCAACATCAACCGGTACCGGCTCCGCAGCGCGATTCGCGACGTTGGCCGGGCCCTGGGTCTGCCGCTCGAGCAGATCAACCAGTTGGCCCGGGCGGGCAAGATCAAAGAGACTTCCCCCGTCTACCGGCTGGCCCAAAAACTGGTCGGCATTCCGCGGCACCTCGGCGTTCATTGCGGCGGGATTGTCGTCACGCCGGACCCGGTCTGCGAGATCGCCCCCCTGGAACGGGCAAACAAGGGCGTCATCATCACCCAGTACGACAAGGACGCCGCCGAGGCCGTCGGCCTGGTGAAGATCGACCTGTTGGGCAACCGCTCGCTCTCCACGGTCCACGAGGCCATCCAGATCGTCAACGCCGGGGGCAACGGCGAGGCATTGGGAAGTGTGAAGTTGGAAGTGGGACGTTTGAAGTCAGAGGCTTCGCATAGCGGACTTCAGACTGTAAACCTCAGACTTCAGACTCTTGCCCCAGCGTATCCTGCGGCGGGTGGCAGCGGCAAGGCCGTAGGCTCTGCGCAGGCCTTGCCGATGGCGGATCAGCAAGGCCATCGGCAAGCTCCGAAGACTCCGCTTGCCGCTGCCACCCGGTTGCTCCCACCCACCACTTTAGCCTGGACGGAACACTACGCCTTCGACCCGAATGATGCGAAAACCGCCCAGATGCTCCGTGAAGGCGACAGCCTGGGCGTCTTTCAAAGCGAGTCGCCCGGCATGCGACAGCTTCTGCGCGGACTGAAGGTCCAGAGCAAGAAGGACCTGGCGATTGCCTTGTCGCTGATCCGTCCCGGCCCGGCCTCGGGCGGCATGAAGAACGAGTTCATCCTGCGGCACGTCCACGGCAAGGCCTTCACCTACCTGCATCCCAAGATCGAGAAGCTGCTCGGCGACACTCACGGCGTGATGCTCTACCAGGAAGACGTCATGCGGATTGCGGTCGAGGTCGCGGGTTACACGGTCGCGGAGGCGGACCGGTTCCGGTCCGAGGTCTCCAAGAAGGTTTCCGCCGCCCGGGTGCAGGCGCAGTATGTGGACTTCGTGCATCGCCGGGCCGAGCAGGCGGGCCTCGAGCGCCGGGTCGCGGAAGCCATCTGGGACGAGGTCCTGCGCTTCGCGGCCTATTCCTACTGCAAGGCCCACGCGACCGTGTACGCCAACATCGCCTGGGAGACCGCCTGGCTCAAGGCCCACTACCCGGCCGCGTTTTACTGCTCGCTGTTCAACAATCACCAGGGCATGTACCCGCTGCGGGTGTACGTCTGGGACGCGAAACGTCACGGCGTCTCGGTCCTGCCGCCCCACGTAAACCACAGCGGGATCGAGTGGAGTTTCCATAACGGCGCCATTCGGGCGGGACTGAATATCGTGAAGGGAGTGTGCGGCCAGACCGCCAGGACGATCATCGCGCAAAGGCTGAAGGCCCCATTCCGGGACCTCGACGATTTGCGCCGGCGAGTGCGCTTTCGCAAGCCCGAGTTGCAGAACCTGATTCACGTCGGCGCCTGCGACGGCCTGGGCCCCACGCGCCCCGCCATGCTCAGCCGTGTGCGGTTTGCCCCGCCGTCTTTGGAACAGCCGATGCTGTTTGACATCTGGGTCTTGCCCACCCCCATGTCATTGCGAGGAGCGCAGCGACGAAGCAATCTCAATCCCGCAAATGAGAAATTGCTTCGCTGCGCTCGCAATGACATGACGTCGTGCGGGGACGCACGACCTACGAAGAGCTTCGAGCCTTTGCCTGACTACGACACGATCGCGAAACTGGAAGCGGAGCTCGACGTCACGGGAATCCCGTTCTGCCTGCACCCGGCCGTGCTGCTTCCCAAGCACTATGTCCCGGCCGACCGGCTGCAAGGGTTCATTGGCAAAAGGATCACGGTGGCGGGATTCGTCGCCACGGCCCGCCGGGCGCGGACGAGCGACAATCGCGTCATGGGATTTGTGACGATCGAGGACGCTACCGGCCT
>VGYL01000998.1 GCA_016872975.1 Planctomycetota bacterium | reverse complement strand
CATCCATCTTTGGCTGGCTGCCGATCTTCACCTTCAAGAAAATGGGCGGTGTGTCCAAAGGTCAATCTTACATCCACACCACCGCTCTAGTGGACCGGGGTATTTATGCCATCGTCCGGCATCCGCAGTATCTGGCCGGCATTTTGATGGGGATGGCCCTGCCGTTCATCTCCCAGCACTGGCTGGTCGCCGTGCCGGGTGGGGTCGTTGTGTATGGCGCCGGGCCGCTGGGCAGCCTTTTCACGGCCCGCCTTCTCGAAGCCGGGCATGACGTGTCTCTCTTGGCGCGCGGCCAGCGTCTGGCAGACTTGAAGGAATTCGGCCTTGTCCTGGTGGACACCCAGACAGGGCTAGAGACGGTGGCCCATCCGCGCCTTGTCGAGCGCCTCGCGCCAGAGGATGCCTATGACCTGGTGCTGGTCATCATGCGCAAGAACCGGGCGCTGGAAATTTTGCCGATTCTTGCGACCAACCGGCATACGCCCAACGTTTTATTCCTGATGAACAACGCCGCCGGGCCGGGGGAACTGGTCGAAGCGCTGGGCGCGAAACGGGTGCTGATGGGCTTTCCGATGGCGGCCGGTTACAGGGATGGGCATGTCATTCGTTACCTCGCCGGTGGACGATTCGGGAAGAATGCGCCCATCCCAATTGGGGAGGTAGATGGCCTCATCACACCCCGGTTGCAAGAAATCGGGCGCGTCCTGGCGAGCATGAACGGGTTCGAAGCCGATCTGCGCCCCGACATGGACGCCTGGCTCAAGACTCACGTTGCCCTGGTAATGCCCTCCCTGGCTCCGGCAATGCGGGCTGCCGGTCAGGACAACGTGCGTATGGCGCACACCCGCGATGCCATCGTCCTAGCGATCCGTGCCAGCCGGGAGGGTTTTAGCGTTTTACGGGCGCTGGGCTACCCAATCGTGCCCAAGAGTGTGCGGCTTTTCGAGCGCATCCTTGAGCCGATCCTGGTATGGGGATTCCAGAAAAGGCTCGTTGACCCTCGCGTCCGGGTAGCCATGCTGGAACATAGCGAGGCGGCGCAGGATGAGATCAAACACCTGACAGACGAGTTCTTCGCCCTGAAGCGAAAGACCACCATTAGAACTCCTGCAATGGATCACCTTTACATCTACTTCGATCCTGCTTCACATCCAATGCCGGAGGGCAGCGCCCAATTGCCATTGAACTGGAGTTTCTTATGGCCGGTCGCTGGCATACTGCTGGGCATACTGGCAATCATATGGCTGCTTGTGGCAGTCATCGAGTGACAAGCGAAAGAAAGGTTCGGAAAAATCCGGATGAAACAACTGGTGATCCTAAGCGGTAAAGGCGGCACCGGCAAGACCAGCTTGGCGGCAGCCTTCGCACACCTGGCGCACAACGGCCCGGCCTCCGTCCGGGCGGTGCTGGCCGACGCCGATGTGGACGCCGCCAACCTGGAACTGGTCTTGCACCCCGAGCGGTTGGAAATACACGATTTCATTGGCGGCTCGCTGGCGGTCATTGACCCACAACTCTGCCAGGCCTGCGGTAATTGTGAGACCGCCTGCCGCTTCGACGCCATCCCGCCCGGCCCCACCTACCAGGTTGACGCTGCGGCCTGCGAAGGCTGCGCAGCCTGCGCCTACCAATGTCCCGAGGAAGCCATCCGAATGGAACCACAGTTGGCTGGGCAATGGTACCGCTCCGAGACCCGTTATGGGTCGCTATTCCACGCGGACCTGAAACCGGCCCAGGAAAACTCCGGCAAACTCGTCACCCTGGTCAAGCAGCAGGCGCGCCTGGCTGCCCTGGATGGGGATTATCCGATCCTGATCGTGGACGGTCCGCCCGGCATCGGCTGCCCGGTCATCTCCGTACTCTCCGGTGCGGACCTGGCGCTGGTGGTGGCCGAACCGACCGCCGCGGGGGTTCACGATATGCAGCGCATCGTCGAGACAGCCGCCCACTTCCGCATCCCGGTGCTGGTGTGCGTCAACAAGGCCGACCTCTATCCAGAAGATACGCGCCAGATCGAAGCCTTCTGTCGCGCGCGCGGCCTGGAACTGGTAGGCAGCGTCCCGTTCGACGAGACCGTTACACGTTCGATGAGGAACGGCGAGCCTGTGACGGCTTACAGCCCGGATTCTTCCGTCAGTCGGGAGATCATCACGGTTTGGAAGAACATCGCGAAAACACTCGAAATCCTACCCGCCATCGAAGAAAAGGAAACGGCATGACAACCACAGTTTCACAAAAACAGATCCTGGATACCCTCTCGAAAGTCAACGACCCCGAACTCCATCGCAGCCTGACAGATTTGAACATGGTGCGCAAGGTGGAGGTCAGGGAGGATGTCGTCGAAATCACGCTCGCCATCACCGTGCCGAACTGTCCGTTCAAAGGCCAGATCGAATCAGATGTGCGCGCGGCCGTACGGGCCCTGCCGGGCGTGAAAGAAGTGATCGTTCACATGGGCGCGATGACCGAAGAAGAGCGCAAGGCATTGATGGGCTCCCCTGCGGACGGTACGGCAGCGCAATACAACCACATCCAGCGCGTTGTGGCTGTGATGAGCGGCAAGGGCGGCGACCTTTGCCAGGGAGTACAGTTGGGATAAGGTCACCAGGCGGTTGTTGGAGTTGTACCAGGATGTAACCAGCCGGGCTTTATCTCATGTGGGTTCTCTGGCAGAGTAAGAGGACGTTTCGTGCCCTCGATTTGGCTGTCGAATCCCCTAACCCGGACAAGCCGGAAGAGAGAAAACGAATCCGCTAATCTTCGCCAATCTGCGCTAATCTTTCTGAGCCATTC
>VGYL01000997.1 GCA_016872975.1 Planctomycetota bacterium | reverse complement strand
GCTTGATCTGCAAAATCACACTGGCATCCATACCGATGACCTCCCAATAGAAGTTCCGTTTCTATGGGATCATCGGCCGGCGGCATAGGTTTTCTTGAGCTTTCATAGCGTTGTAGTATTAGGCGGGTCCAAGAGTCTTCCGGCGCAGCCGGCTCCTTGTTGCATGACCGTGGAAAGAAGAGGAAGGTTCGGACTGTCTACCCGCCTAAAGGCGGAACTCCAAACGAAGAGAACGAGCAAGGGCCAGCGGTCTTGAGGGATGAGCCTTGGATTTCCGGCGACTATTGAAGGACAAGAAGATCGTCCTGCTCGATGGGGCGATGGGGACCCAACTGGACAAGAAAGGCCTGATGGGCCGGGGGACGGCCAATCTCGATGCGCCCCAGGCCGTACTGGAGGTCCACCGGGCCTATGCCCGGGCGGGCTGCGACGTCCTGATCGCGAATACCCTGACAATGAACCGCATCTACATCGAGACACACAAGGTCGGCGTCTGCGTACCGGAGGTGAACCGGGCGGGAGCGGAGTTGGCACGTCAGGCGGCGGACGACGGGCGGTGCGTCCTGGGCAACCTGAGCTCGACAGGCCAACTCCTGGAACCCTACGGTACCTATAGGGAATCCGAATTCTGCGAAACGTTCCGCGAGCAGGCTCAGGTCCTGGCACAAGCCGGGGTGGATGGGTTCATTGTCGAGACGATGTTCGATCTGCGCGAGGCGTTCTGTGCACTACGTGCGTGCAAAGAGGTCTCCCCGCTGCCGGTAATCGTCTCGATCGGCTTCCAGACGGACCAGAACGGCGGCCGGACGATGATGGGAGACACGGCCGAGCAGTGTGCCCGCCAGCTTACCGAGGCCGGCGCGGCTGTCATCGGGGCCAACTGCGGCGACCTCGACCCCATGCAGATGTCCCGGGTGGTCGCCCTGCTGCGGACGGCCACGGACCGGCCGATTGCGGCCCAGCCCAATGCGGGAAAGCCACAACTGGTGGACGACCGGACGGTCTTTGACATGGGACCGGCGGCCTTCGCGGATGGTATTGTCGAATGCGTGCGGGCCGGGGCGCAACTCGTCGGCGGCTGCTGCGGCACGGGTCCCGAGCATATCCGGGCGGTCGCCGAGCGGATCAGGAACCTGTAACCGATACCCCAGGGATACCACTATCAGAAGGAACCGTCATGGCAACGGTCGGGGATGTCGGGCGCCGTGGGAGCCTGATGCCGTAACGGACGCCGGAGATCCGACCGGTGGCGCCGGCCGCATCCGGGAGAACCATCGTCATGGCCGGAGGCCTTGGCGATGCCACCCCGCCGGGACACCATCAGAAGAAACCAGGATGGCAACCGCCGGGGACGTCGAGTACCATGAGGAATCGGCCGGCCGGGGTCGTGCCCAGGGAGGGCAAGGACTTCCGGCCGCGGAGAGAATGTCGCTTTTTGGAAGGTAACCCATGAGTGTGACCCCCAAGCAGGAACTGCAACGAAGATTCGGTCTCTCGACGGCGACCTACGTAGTGATCGCCAGCATGGTGGGAACGGGAATCCTGGTCTCCCCGGGGTACATGATGGCTTCCCTCCAGAACTATCCCGTGATCTTCGGACTGTGGGCCCTGGGCGGATTGTTGGCCCTGTGCGGCGCTCTGTGTGTGGCGGAGCTGGCCGCGGCTCTGCCCCGGGCCGGCGGCGAGTATATCTATCTTCGTGAGGCCTACGGCCCGATGCCGGCCTTCCTGTCCGGCTGGACCTCCTTCTTCGTCGGCTTCTCGGCGCCGCTGGCGGTGGCCAGCTACATCGCGGCCCTCTACCTTCTGACGCCGTTCGGATGGGCGCAGAAAGGGACGGGATACCTGATTCAGACCGTCGCGGCGCTCATTATCGTTGCAATCACGCTGCCCAATCTCGTGGGACACCGGCACTCCGCCTGGACGCAGAACCTCACCACGCTGCTCAAGCTCGGCCTGTTCGTGGCCCTGGTGGTCCTGGCCTTCCTCTTCGGCGGTGGACAGTTGTCGCGCGTGACCGACGGCCAGTCGATCGGGAACATCGGCCTGGGGACCGCCACGACCCAGTTGTTTTATGTCATGTTCGCCTATAGCGGCTGGAACGCGGCCAGCTATCTGGCCGGCGAGGTCCGCAATCCGGGGCGGACTCTGCCGCGCTCCCTGCTGCTGGGGGCTGCCCTGGTGGTCGTCCTGTACCTCAGTCTCAATCTTGTCTTTGCCTACGCCGTGCCTCTGGCCGACGTGGGCTTCCATAACGCCGAACAGGTCCCCCAACTGGCGGTCCAGAACCTGTTTGGACCCCGGGCGTCCAGTGTCTTCTCCGTGCTGCTGGGGCTGACGTTCCTGGCAACCGTCAGTGCCTTCATCATCACCGGCCCGCGCGTCTACTACGCCATGGCCCGGGATGGGCTGTTTCCCTCCCTCGCCGCGCATCTCAGCGCCAAGGGACAGGTCCCGACGTACGCGATGGTCCTGCAGAGCCTCTGCGCGATCGTCATCCTGTTCCTCGTGGACTTCCAGAACCTGTACCAGTACGCGGCGGTGGGATTGTCGCTTTTCGCCCTGCTGTTCATCGGGGCCGTGTACGTCCTGCGCCGGCGCCGGCCGGACCTGGAACGGCCCTTTCGCGTGCCGGGCTATCCGGTGGTCCCGGCCCTTTTCATGGGGGTGACGATCTTCATGGGGGTGTTTGCCTTTCTCCAATGGCCGAAACCCTCGGCCTACAGCCTCGGCAGTATCCTTCTGGGGATCCCGGTCTACTACCTCTGGTCGTCGGTCCGCCGCCGGCCGGCAGCGTAGC
>VGYL01000996.1 GCA_016872975.1 Planctomycetota bacterium | reverse complement strand
CCTGCCCGACGGCCGGATCTCGCTGGAGGTCAAGCCGGTCAGGGTCTCGAAGGGAGGCACATTCCCCTATAAGGGCGATGACCCGAAGCTGCTCGAAGCGACCAAGCCGACGCGGTTCCTGCAGAGCGACGATAAGCGGATCGTGGACCTGGCCCGCCAGGCGGTGGGCGATACGAAGGATGCCGCCGAAGCCGCCCGGCGGATCGAGGCCTTCGTGGCCAAACACATCGACAACAAGAGCCTGGGCGTCGGCTACGCCTCGGCGGCCGAGGTCGTCGAGAGCCGCCAGGGCGACTGCTCGGAGTTTGCCGTCCTGACCGCGGCCATGTGCCGGGCGGTGGGCATTCCTTCCCAAGTAGTCGTGGGCGTGGCCTACGTGCGCGACTTCGGCGGGATGGAAGGGTTCGGCGGCCACGCCTGGACGCAGGTCTACGTCGGCGCCGACGAGCGCGGCCAGGGCGGCCAATGGATGGGCCTCGATGCCGCCTTCCGCAGCAGCAGTCGCGGCGGCTACGACGCCGGCCACCTCACCCTGGCCGCCGGCAACGGCGAGCCCGGCGACTTCTTCAACATGGCCGCCGCCCTCGGCCAGTTCAAGATCGAGAAACTCCGCGTCGAGAGGTCCAAATAAGTTTGAGGGATCGGGAGCACGGTGCCATCAGTCCGAAGCGGACTGGTAGTAGCCCAGGTCCCGCCACGGGCTCTCCGGGGCGGCCCGGCCGAGGCAGGGAGAACCGGCGCGCAGGCGGTAGTCGTGGTGCACGGCGTCGACAAATTGCGGATCGGCGCTCAGGTTGCCGATCCCCAGCCAGGGGGTGCCCACGACGTTGCAGTAATTGATGTGGATGTCCGTGATCCGATAGGGCGACTGGACGCTGACCGGCTGCGTGGCGTCCACGATGGAGTTGGTCACGTTGAAGACGATCGTGCCGGTCTTGACGCCGTACTTGTTGTGCGACTGGAGGCCGGTGTCGATGATCCCCGGCATCCGGGTCGTGACGAGCGTCATGTGGTCGATGTCGACGATCGTGGTCCTGCCCTCCTGGCTCTTGGCGACGATGCTCGCCACGGTCGTATCCTCCGGCGCCAGGTTGTTGCCGACGACCAGGCAGCGGCGGATCGTGGTCTTGCCGCCGAAGACGCTGACCGCCTTGTCCTTGCAGCCCCGGATGATGGAATCTTCGATCAGCATGTCCGAGCCCAGCGTATCGACCCCATCGTCGTCCACGCCGGCGATCACGCTGCCGATGAACGTGCAGGTCTGCCCCGCGAGCTGGGTGTGGACATAGATCCCGTCGGCGTCGTCCCTGCTGCGCATGTCCGTGATCCAACTGTTCTCGAAGAGCAGCGACGTGCCCATGATCTCCGGCCCCATGATCGCGCGGGCGAACAGCGTGCCGGTGAAGACCAGCTCGCTGCCGGAGGTGGCCTGCATGATCTTGCCGGCGTGGTCCGTCAGCGACGCCTGCTCGAAGGTCAGGGCGGAGCCCGAGACGCGGAACGCCGGACCGGAGTTCGAGTGCCCCACCGTGGGGGAGCGTCCGGCGCGGGTGATCTCCGTGTAGCGGAACACCGAAGGCCTGGCCTTCGTGAAGCGCAGCTCGCCCCAGTTGCGTCCGGCGGCGGAGGCGGTGAAGGTCACCGGCGACGACGCCGTGCCCAGCGACTGGATGCTGCCCTGCACGTCGATGTCGATGCCGTTGGTTCCCGAGGCGACGCCGTCGATCAGCACGAGCGTACCCGGCTCCAGGGTGAGCGTAAGGCCGGCGGGGATGGTGAAGTCGCCGCCTTTGATCTGGTATGCGCCGCTCCACGTTTGTGATTGCCGGAGAATGCCCGAGGCGGTGCGGACCGGCCGTTTGCTCCAGTCGGCCAGCGTGGCGGTCTTCTCCAAGCCGTTGACCCGGGCCTGCAAGGTGAAATCGCCGCTGCCGGTGACGGTCACCAGGGCGCTGCCCAGGCCGTTGTACAGGTCCACGCGATCGGTGGAAAGCCGGATGCTCGGATTGCCCACGACCGAGAGCACGGCGTTGGCGTCCCAGATGTCCCTGTCCACCCGGCCGTCGGGGCGCGTGATCTCCAGCCGCACCAGGACGGGAACATGGGGCAGGTAACTGTCCCGCACGAGCAGGCGCAGGCCGGGCGCGTTGGCATCGACCGCCGACGGGCCTGCGGAAAGACCCGGTGCGGCCGGTCCCAGCAACTCCTGATCCGCCCCGCCCGTGAGCAGGAGGAGCAGTGGCAAGAGACGCACGAACAGGATCACGCCGGCATGCATGTCGACCACGTCCTCTGAAACAGCGAAGCTCCCAATCTCCGGGCCGGCCCGCCCCAACGACAAGGCCGTTCTCCGGCACCGGGCGACCTCCTCTTATGATACCGACAAACCACGTCCAAGTCAATGCCGGCGCGCCGCGCGGGAGCCGCTTGCGTTGTGTGGGAATGGCCTAAATCAGGGCGTTGGCGCAGAGGGACGCGGAGGGCTTCCCCGCAGACAGGGCCGATTTCAGCCGAAGTCTTGCCCCAGCCGATATTTTCTCGGATTTTTCGACCGGATGGGGGTTGACGCGGGGATATATTGCGATGTAGAATAGAGCCACTGAAAGAAAGGAGGCTTTGCATGCGGATCGCAATCACCAAACCCTTGTTTGCCTGGGACAGGTGGTGCCGGATCTGGGGCGAAACACGGCCGGGGACTTGACGGCGTTGCACGCCCGTGGGACCCAAGACGCCCAGACGGTGGCGGCCGAAACGGCCGCGGGTCTGCCGCAACCGACGGCGGGCCGCAAAGAGTACACCGACGCCGAAGGGCAGGT
>VGYL01000995.1 GCA_016872975.1 Planctomycetota bacterium | reverse complement strand
CGACTTCTATACCGTCGTGGACAGCCGGGTCTTCCATCCCCCAGTCTGCGTGACGCGGTTCGACTGGAAGCAGTACTACCATATCCGTAACAGCCTCGTGGTGAACCGCCATCTCGATCGCCCCGCGTGTCGGAACCTCAAGCTGATCCTCCGGAGCCTCGCCCTCGGCCTGCGGCACGGCCGCCGGGGCCTGGCTCTCGTCCTGCAGGCGAGCGCGGATGGACTGGCCGGGCGGCTGGGCAAGCGCCAGGGGTTTCCTCCATGATCCAGTGCGCCACGAATCCGTTGTTCCTGTTTCTGGCCGTCTGGGGCACAGCCCTCGTTCTGTATCTGAGCGGGGTGCACACGGGCCTGTTTGGGCCCGGCGTGCCGCAGGCCACCGGCGCCGTCCTCCTGAATGTTGCCGCCTTCTCCCTGGGCTATCTGACTTGGAGTCTGCTCGAAGGGCCGAAGATGCCGGGCTCCGAAATCCCGGCGCTCGGCGGGCCTCCCTTGACGCCCCGGCGGCTCAAAGCCTCGTTGAACCTGACGCTGTTGTTCGGCCTGATCGCCGTCGGATTCTGTGTCCTGCGCATCGTCATCCTGTCCCAGGCCGTGGGCATCGATCTGTCCCGCGTGCTCGCCAAGCCCATCTTGTGCCGCAAGATCATCGCCGCCCCCATCGCCCCCGCGATGTACGATGTCCGGCTGTGCACCATCGCCATCACGCTGGCCGGCAGCATCTTCTCCCTCGGGTTCGTCCTGCTGGGAATCCTGCTGTATTTCGGCCGCGGGTGGCGCCGCTATGGCCTGGCGTTGTTGTTTCTGCTGGTCTCCCTGAGCATCGGTTTGTTGAGTCTCGCCCGGCAGGAAGTCACGATCAACGTTCTGTTCGTGGTCCTGTCGTACCTGTTCCTGCACCATTGGCACCGCCTCCGACGGGGCTGGGCGGCGGTCGGTCCCCTGCTCGTGCCCCTGGCGGCCCTGATCGTGCTCTTCGTCCTGATCGATCTGTTGCTCCGCAAGAGCCAGATCTACCGGCCCCAGAACCGCCTGCACGGCTTTTTCTTCTCCGTGTACTGGTATCTCGCCTCGCCCCTGGGCGCGTTCGCGGAGTACGTGCGGCGCGGGGATCACACCCTGACGCTGGGCCAGAGTCTCCTGCTGCCCTTCTACAAGTGGCTGGCGCGGCTCGATCTCGTGCCGGCGACCAGCAAGACCGTGCTCACCGACTGGCTCCATATCCCCTATGCGGCCAACGTTTTCACTTATTTGCGGGAGATCCACGAGGATTTCGGGTTCGCGGGGGTGGCGGTCGTCCCCTATGGCCTGGGGGCGCTCTCGACCGTCTTGCGGCGTCACGCCGGGGGGGCCTTTCCCTGTTTGAACCTGTACCTCATCCTGCTGGTGGTGCTGATCTTCTCGGTCTACAGCTATCTGCTGGTGTCGAGCCAGTTTTACCTGCAGGCGGCGTTCGCGCTCCTCTTTCTGAATTATGATTTACGATTTATGATTTACGATTTATCATTGCCACCGCAACCGACAAAGCAGAAATCATAAATCATAAATCGCATGCGCGTGCTGTACTGCATTCTCGACAATCGCTTCGGCGGGCCGCATCGACTGGCCCAGGCCGTCTGCCGGCAGTTGCGCGAGCAAGGGGTCGAGACCCTGTTCTTCCTGGGACAGAAGTCGCCGGACGTCTGGCAGCCCGAGGGGGGGCGGGCATTCGCCCGGCGCTATATCCAGTGCTTCACGAGCCATCATCCGCTGCGGAATCTGGCCGCTTTTGCCCTTTTCCTGCCGGCCAACCTGCGGTACATCCGCGACCTGATCCGATCCCAGCGCGTTGACATCGTTCACGTGGACGGTGTCTCCAACTTCCTGCCCGCCCTGGCGGCGCGCCTGGCCCGCACGCCCATCATCTGGCACTACAATGACCACCCGCCCGGTCCGCTGCGCCCTATTCTCCTGCGCCTGGTGCGCGCCCTGGCGTCCACCGTCGTCGTCCAGGGCGACCAGTTGCGGAACGTGCGGACCGGGTTCGACCCGCAGCTGCACGCCAAGACCGTCGTGCTTTATCCCGGGATCGACCTGCGCCAATTCGATCCGGCCCGGTACGACGCCGCCGCACGGGCCCAGGTCCGGGCCCAGTGGGGTGTTCCCGCGGACGGACCCCTCATCGGCATGGTCGGCAACCTGAACCGGCTCAAGGGACATGCCTACTTCATCCAGGCCGCCCAACGGATCAAAGAGAAGAGGCCCCAGGCCCGGTTCCTGGTGGTCGGCCGAAAGCTGAACACCGCCCCGGGCTATTGGAGAAAACTGCAACACCTGACCGCACGGTGCGGCCTGACGCAGGAGATCGTCTTTGCGGGGTTTCAGGACGATGTCGCGCGGCTCCTGGCGGCGCTGGATGTCTTCGTCCTGCCGTCGGTCCGGGAGTCCTGCCCGAACGTGGTGCTGGAAGCGATGGCCATGAAGGTCCCGGTCGTGGCCACGGACGTAGGCGCCGTCCGGGAGCTCGTGACCCATGAGCAGACCGGTCTGGTCGTGGCCCCGCGCGACGCCGAGGCCCTGGCCCAGGCCGTGCTCGCGGTTCTGACCCGACCCGGGCCTCAGGTCCGTGCCCTCGTCGAGGCCGCCCGCGAAAGGATCGAACGGGACTTCAGCCTGGATAGAATAGCCGGGCAGCAAAAGCGGTTGTACGAAGATCTCATCCATCAGCACCCACCCCAGGACGGGGCGCAGAACCGGGATCATGGGACGGTCCTTCGCCGGTGAGACCATCCACCGCGCCGCCAGGCCTGGCGTTCTTGGTGTTGTCCCTGGCGCCGGT
>VGYL01000994.1 GCA_016872975.1 Planctomycetota bacterium | reverse complement strand
TGGCCCGACCTCCGGAGCTTCCACTACAGCGGCTTCCGCCTCTCCAGGACCCTGCCATGAAGAAGAGCGCGATAGCGCGAAGAGGCTTTCCCCTCCGCGGGAGCGGAGAGGGGAAAGCCTCTTGACGGGGGTGCAGGGGGTGGCAACCCCCTGCTGAAGCGGAAAGAAAACGACATGGATGTGAGAGTCATCACGTTGAGGTACCAGGAAGGCCAGCAGGGCTTTCCGGAGAGCGCGTTGCGCCAGGCGACGGCGGGGCGGGAGGTGCTGGAGGTCCGGGAGCACTTCTTCACGCACGGCAACGTGCCGCATCTGGCGCTGGTGCTGCTCCTGGGCGATGGTCCGTCCGACGGCTTCCGCCCGCGTGACCCGAACGCGCCGAATCCGGAGGAGTCTCTGCCGGAAGACCGGCGGCCGTTCTACCGGGATCTGAAGCGTTGGCGGAACGATCGGGCGAAGGCGGACGGCAAGCCGGCCTACGCGATAGCGCGGAACACGCAACTGGCGGAGATCGTGAAGCGGGCGCCGAAGAGCCTCGCCGATCTGAAGGAGGTCGATGGAATCGGCGAGGCGTTCTGCCGGGATTACGGCCAGGCGGTGCTGGAACTGGTGAAGGGCATCCCTCCCGCATCGGCGGACGGCCCCGCGGACGACGGGGCGCCGGGCAGGGAGGCGGGCGCATGAAGTCCCACGGCGGACTCTGGGCGAAAATTACCGCTCCGGAGAGTTTCCGTTCCGCCTGGGTCAGGGTGCGCAGGGGCCACGCGGGCTCGGAATCGGTGCAGGAGTTTGCCGGGAATCTGGATGCGAATCTGGCCGCGCTTCGGGACGATCTGCTGGACGGCCGATATCGGCCCGGGGAGTATCGGCAGTTCCGGGTGAACGACCCGAAGCCGCGGACGATCAGTTGCGCGCCGGTCCGAGACCGCGTGCTGCATCACGCCCTCTGCGGGGTTGTCGCGCCGTTGCTGGAACTGAGCTTCACCGAAGACAGCTACGCCTGCCGGGAGGGCAAGGGAACGCATCGGGCGTGCCGGCGGGCCCGCGATCTCGTGAGGTCGTTTCCCTGGTACTGCAAGTTCGATGTGCGGCACTACTTCGACAGCATTGGACATGACCGCCTGCTTGCCGTCGTGCTTCCGCATTTCCGGGAGAACGAAGTCCGCACCTTGATCGAGACCGTTGTGCGCCATCCGGTGCCGGGTTTGCCGGAGGGGAGCGGCCTTCCCATCGGGAACCTGACGAGTCAGTGGTTCGCGAACGCGTTCTTGAGCGGGTTCGACCATTTCGCCAAGGAATCGGTGCGCGTTCCCGGCTACATACGGTACATGGACGACATGGTGGTCTTTGCGGAAAGCAAGGCGGCCTGCTGGCAGTCGCTGTCTGCCGCCGAAACCTGGCTTCGCGACGAACGCGGGTTGGAACTGAAGGCCGAGGCCACGCGGTTGGCGCCGGCGAGTGAAGGGTTGCCGTTCCTGGGGTTGCGCATCTATCCCGCATGCTGGCGGCTGCAACGTCAACGGTTCATGAGGACGCGAAGGAAGTTCGCCCGACGCGAACGGGAGTGCGCCGAGGGGGTGATGGACGAGAAGCGTCTGCAGGCGTGCGCGGCCGCCGCCGACGGGGCGGTCCGATGGTTCGGATTCAAGAACATACTCAAGACACAGATGGCTTGGGCTGCCGGATGAGGTGCGGCGTCGGGGTCGAACCGGGTGAAACGGGGCGGGAGTTGGAACAACAACGCCAGGAACTGCCGTTCCGCGAATCGGAACAACAACTGGCCCGACAACCGGAACAACAACAACGGCTTCCGCCTCTCCAGCACCATGCGTCCAGGACACGCAGGGTCCCATCCGGACAAGCCCGTGTCCCGCGACGGCGGGAACGAACATGCAGGATTCCGGGCGGCTGGTAGTCCGGTTCTCGGACGAACGCCGCGCCGGAATGTGTGTGAAAGAAGGCCGGTTGGCTTCCGGTCGGGGGGTGCGGTCAGCGATCGCGGTGCGGTATGCAATGCGCTTCGATTCGCATGGGTTGCAAGCTATGGTGTGAGTGTGAATCACGTCATGCATTGCGGTCTTGTGTTCTGCACGCTCCTTGTGCAGGCGATACCCGCGTACGCCATCCTGGCCGGTGGGGAGTTCGATCTTCCGGCGGACACTCCGTCGCAGCGCATTGACTCTCTCGGCGCGGCGTCGCCGTTCAACTTTATCGGTGCCCTCGAACTCACCGTCGGCGCGCAAGCATACAAGGGTTCCGCGTCGGCGCTATCGCGGAATTGGGTGCTGACGGCGGGGCACAACGTCGATTTCAATGACGACGGTCGGGCCGATGATGGCTTGGTTGTGTCGCTCCATCTGCCCGGGTTCGGCAGCTACACGGCCGACTCGATCGTCGTGCACCCCGATTTCACGGGATTCGGGTCTCCGTCGATTCACAACGATCTCTCGCTGCTGTACTTCGACGATCCCTTGCCCGACGGACTGGTCTTCCCGGCCTTGGGGCTGTCACTCAACTTGCAGGATACGGTGACGCTGACGGGCTTCGGCCGGTCCGGATACGGTAGCTATGGCTACACGACGAGCGCATCTCTGACGGACCGGCGCATCGGCTTGAACGAGATCGACAGCTTTCAACCGGAATCGGGCGGCGCGGGCCTGCTGTTCCGCTACGATTTCGACGCCCCGGCCACGACCGGGTTGCCGGACGGAAGCCTGGGGAACGCGCTGGAAACGATCATCGGCCCCGGCGATTCAGGTGGGCCGGCGCTGATCGAGTGGGGCGGAGGACACGCCATCGTGGGCGTGAACACGTTCACCGAG
>VGYL01000993.1 GCA_016872975.1 Planctomycetota bacterium | reverse complement strand
TGGGACTGCCTCATGGAGAACGTCGAGACGTTCAAGATGCGACACGCCCCCTGCTTCCAGTGGGCCACCAGCGGCTGCGTGATCCGCAAGAGCGTCTTCCACGGGAGCGACGCCCAGTGGCACGCCGGTTGGACCAACGAGAACTTGATCGAGCAGTGCCTCGTGGAATCCGTCCAGGGCAATGGCGGGTACGGCTACGGCATGTGGGCCTCCCCGCCGGAGGACGCGGCCCACGGGCCCAACGGCCCGCGCAACGTTGTCTACAACTGCGATATCCGCTCGACCAAAGCCGGGCTCTGGATGGGCGGCATGAACGAAAACTGGCTGATCCTGCACAACCGCTTCGTCGTGGACAGCGGTCCGGGCGTGTCCGCCAAGACGTTCAGCTTCGACCATATCATCCGGGGCAACGTCTTTGTCCTCAAGGACGGTAAGTCCGCGATGATCCATCTGGCCACTGCCGACTGCATTGGGGTCGAGGCGCTGGGCAACACCCTGTACGGCGGCAACGGCCGGCTCGTCTCGGGTCCGGGCACGCTGCTGTCGTCCGAGGGGAATCAGACCCTGCCCCTCTCCGACCCGCCCCGGCCGCAGCCGCGCATCCCCTCCATCTACGAATGGCAGCAACAGCATTGCACGAAATGAGGATTTTTTGTGCCGGAATGAGGTTCCGAAAGACGCGGCCGCCGACGATAATGAATAACGATCCGCTCAAAGACCAAGGGGCTGTTTCGCCAGCATCCCCAGCCCGGAGGGCGATAGAAAATAGCCCAGCGATTTATCGCTGGGTACCCAAGGCGAAAGGATCAGACCAGTCCCGACAGGGACGAAAGAGCGTAGGCAACTTGCCAGGGTATCTCTTTCGCCCAGATGGGACTGAGGATTTATGGAGCCGCTCGTTACCCACCGTTGAACCGGTGGGCTACTATCTTTCGTCCCTGCGGGACTGACCGCATGATCCTAGCCTTTGAGCGGATCGTTGGTAAGGACAGCGATGAGGATCTCGCGGTTGGTCTTTTGCGGGTCTTGCAGACCGCGAATATGGTATGATAGGAGCAGCACGGCAGGCCGCAGAATCAAGTTTAGAGTGTGAGGTTTGAAGTGTGAAGTCAGAAACCTTAAAACTTGGAACTTCCAACTTCAAGCTCTCTTTGCATTCCGGCAGGTAAAGGGTGGACCGATGAAAACGAAAGCATTTACCTTGATCGAGCTGCTGGTGGTGATCGCGATCATCTCGCTGCTGTTCGCCATTATCATGCCGGCCCTGAGCCTGGCCAAGCGCAAGGCGGCGACCACCGTGTGCCTGAGCAACACCAAGAACCTGTCCCTGGGCTGGTTCATGTATTCCGGCGACAACGACGGCCGGATCATGAGCTCGGAGGATGAGCCGACCGGCAGGGAGCGCAGCGGCAAGTTCGTGGGCTGGTGCGGCGTGCCCCGCACCGCCACGGGCGCCGAGATGAGCAATACCCAGACGAACCCCTCGGTGACGGACGAGGATGAGATCCGCGGCATCGAGCGCGGGATGCTCTTTCCGTACGTCAAGGAGCCTAAGGCCTATCACTGCCCCGGCGACACGACCCGCAAGAGCATCTACGACGGGACCCGGGTCTTTGTCACCTATTCGGTCCCCAAGTGCCTGTACGGGTTCCCGAACGACACGAGCGCCAACTACAGCACGCAGATCCGGCGGTTCAGCGAGATCACCCAGCCCTCGATCCGCTACGTGTTCGTCGAGTCCGGCGAGACGCGCAACTGGAACGCCAGCCACCATTTCGTCATCGCGGCCCCGGAGTACACGAATCTCAATACCTGGGGCTGGTGGGGTGTCATGGCGATCAACCACGGCGACAGCAGCGTCCTGGGCTTCTGCGACGGCCACTCCGAAGTCCGCAAATGGCGGGATAAGTTCACGATCGAGCGCCTGGACAAACTGATCAAGCAGGGGGGCGGCAACTACGGCACCGAGTACCCTCCCGCCGACCAGACCCAGGACATCGACTACGTCGCCCGCGGCTGGGCCTACCGCCACAAGGGAAGATAGACGCATCCGGTTCCGTGGCATTGCGGGCGAGGTCGTCCGAAACAAGCTCCGGATTCCAACCACCACTGACCGGATAAATTCCAGATTCCAAGCACCAAATTCCAAACAAATCCCAAACGGAAGAAGACCCAAAATTCCAAACGGCTCTGCCGGGCAGCGACCCTATTTTGGATCCTGGTTCTTTAGATTGATCTCCCCAAAGGCGCGGTGTGTCTGGGATTTGGAATTTGGTGCTTGTCATGGGGGGCCCTTGACGCGGCCACCCACGCTGCGAAATTCTCAGAACGTGTATGAAAAGCGGCACAAGCATCTTGCCCGGGGCACTTGGTGCCAGCGACGGGTGGCAGCGGCAAGGCCGTAGGCTTTGCGCAGGCCTTGCCGATGGCGGAGGGACGAAACCATCGGCAAGCTCCGAAGACTCCGCTTGCCGCTGCCACCCATTACTGAACTGGGTTCTTATACACGTTCTCGGGTAGAATTCGTATTACCCGAGTCTCGGCTATCCCGTCATCGCTTGTCGCTCGGCGCGATCGGAATGAGCGACCGGTCGGCGATCAGGATCGGGCTGTCGTAGCACGGAAGGCCGCGAAATTCGTAGACCGTACCCCGGCGCGACCACTGCGCCGACGGGATCTCGTAGACCTTGCTCTCGCGCAGATCGACGTACACGGGCGCATCGAAGCCGCCGGCGAAGAAAGTGAAATCCATGCCGGTTCTCTCCACGCTGTCCGACGGAGTCGCGCCGTCGAGCCAGAGAGTCTTGACCTGCTTACCCGAG
>VGYL01000992.1 GCA_016872975.1 Planctomycetota bacterium | reverse complement strand
CCTTTTTCCCCTTCTCTGTGTGCTCTGTGACCTCTGTGGCTTCCTCCTTCTTTTAGCTTTCTTCTCGGTCGTTGTCTATTTGCGGGCGCACAGAATCGGCCGGTGGAACGGTGTGCACAGCACACCCTACTTGCGGATTGCCTCCTGGACCATGTGGCTGTACTGCTCGTGCAGGGGTTTCAACTCGTCGGCCGGGGTGGTCAGAGCCAGGGTGAAATCGAAGACGGGCAGTTTCGGCGTTGGTTGAGGCAGAGCGGGGAGGTTGGCGGCGTATCGGGCGAAGCTCTTCGCCCAGGGTTTGGGACTGAGGTCGGGGCGGACCACACCGCCGAACTTGCTCATGTCGGTGGAGGCGGGGGTGTCGGCGAAGGGCCAGGAGAACCAGCCGTCGCAGACACGGCGGGTCGCTTCGATCTCGGCTACGATCCAGCGGTCCTGCTCTTCCTCTGTCAGCGAGGGCAGGTTCCGGGGCGCGCCGCCGCCGTACCAGCCGTATTCGCCCAGGACTACCGGTTTGGGGGCTTCAACCGGGTGGGACCCCCGCTCCCGGGGATCATCCTCGCTGATCGACAGCCGGGGGCGGCTGTCCCACATGGGGGACCCTTTGCCGACGTGGCAGAAGGCGAGGACGCTTTGCAGATAGGCGAGATTGCGGTCCCAGGCGTCCTGGGAATCGAACGGCCGGCCCAGGAGGGGGTAGAAGTGGATGGACATGAAGTCGAGCCACGGGGCTTGTCGCTGGGGATTGAAGGCGGCGTAGAGGCTCGGATTTCCCGTGCGAACCAGCGGGTAGGACCATTGGATGTAGCCGACGGTGACCAGGTGCGTCGGGTCGGCGGCGCGGATCGCCTCCACCTGCCGCCGGACCCACTCGTCCGCCAGGGACTCGCGGAACCGTTGCCAGTCGAGCAGGCGGGGATTCCCTGGGCTCGCCTTGTTTTCCGGCACGGCGACGTTGGCCCAGGCGTCGTTCTCCTGGATCTCCTCGGCCCAGGCGGCCTTGAGCTTCTCCCAGTTGCCGTACTTTGCCTGGAGCCATTGGTTCCACTCGGGCCGCCACGTCTCTATGAACCAGGGAACGTGCGGCTCGTTGAGCAGGTCCCAGGCGAAGATCGCGGACTCGCCGCGATAGCGCCGGCCGAGGGTCCGCCAGAAGTGGTCCAAAGCCTGGAGTGCTGCCGCACCGGCGAAGCGGTCCGGCTTCCAGTACGCCGGGCTGCCTTCCCAGTGGTCGGGCCCGGTCAGGATCAGCCGGATGCCGGATTGCCGCGCGATGCGGACCAGGGTATCGAGCTTGCGCAGGGCCTGCTCGTCGATCGTGTTGACATCGGGCTGGAACGTGGCCGCGGTCAGAAAGACTCTCGCACAGTTGACCCCGAGGTCCTGCATGACTTGAAAGTGCCGCGTCACGCGATTCGGGTCGAACTGCCGCCAGATCTTGGGGGCCCAGCCGGTGTTCGGGTCATAGTAGTTGACGCCGAAGGGCGTGAAGACCCGGCCGGAAGGACGCTCGACAAAGCCTTGGCCGTCCGGACTCACGGCAATCAGGCCCATTTGGGGCAAGCCTTCGGACGCTTGTCCCAACGTGCGGTTCGCGAGCCCCGTCAGCGCCACGGTCAGCGCGACAACAGCGCAGCCCCGCCGTACCGCGCCGCGAAAGGAGCCATGTGACTGCTTCATTCTAACCTCCAACTGGACGTCTGCAAAATGGACATTTTGTAGGAGTTTGGCTCTAAGAACGTGTATGAGAACCGCCATCTGTCGTGTCGCGGACATCTTGTCCGCGTATGTCGAGGGCCTCTGGCCCTCGAATCGAAGGCGGGACGCCTTCGACACGCGCGGGCGGGACGCCCGCGACACGTTTTCGGGCACGTCCTAATAGGCGCTCCACAGGTACATCACCTGCGGCGTACCCAGGTCGAACAGCGTCGTGCGGTCGAGCCGGGGGATCGTTGGTCCTTTGGAGCTCAAGAGGCCCAAGAAGGAGACCGGTCGGCGATAGCCGACGACCTGGGCCCGCTCGATCCCCGCGCGACTCTTGACGGCCGCGATGGCCTCGTCGAGGTACCCGATCTTGTCGATCAGCTTCACCTCGAGGGCCAGATCGGCCGGGAAGACGCCGCCGTCGGCGAGTTTCTCGACCTCGGCCGGCCCGAGGATTTCCTTACGGCCCTCCTGCACCACGCTCACGAAGCGCCGGTAGGCGGGCTCCAGCAGACGCTCGCGGAGGTACGCGAATTCCGCCTGGGTCGGCGTGCGGAACAGGCTGGGCCAGTCCTTCTTCTCGCCCATCGTCTGAAACACCGGCTGGATGCCCAGCTTGTCCTCGAGCAGGCCCTGGAACACGAAGTGGACCATGGCCACGCCGATGGAGCCGGTGATGACGGTCGGCTCGGCGACGATCTGGTCGCAGGCGACCGCGGCGTAGTAGCCGCCGGACGTCGCCATGCCCTGCAGGAAGGCCACCGCGGGCAGGGCCTTCTCCCGGCGATAGTCCAGAATCTCCTTGTAGATGCGGTCGCTGCCGGAGACCGTGCCGCCGGGCGAATCGACGCGGACGATGAGGCCCTTGACGGTCGTATCCCGCCGGACGGCCCGCAGCCGCCGCTGGAACAACTCGGCCGCGCTGCCGTCAATGAGCCCGCCGACGTCGAGGACGACGATCTTGCTGTCGCGCGGGCCGGAACGCAGGACGACCCGCTGGTCCATACCCCCGCCTGTAACCACCATGGCAATCGCGCCGATCACCAGGAGGAACAGGATAACGCTGGCCAGCACGGACAGACCGAACAGCACGCCGGCGAAAATCCTCCGGATACTGCG
>VGYL01000991.1 GCA_016872975.1 Planctomycetota bacterium | reverse complement strand
GCAGTGTATCTCATTACCCTCCTATTCTATGTGTTGAGAAAGCCGCTGTCGATGAAACTACGGCTTACAGCGGGGATCGTCGCGGCTGTAGTCATGGGTTGCTCTGCGTTCACATGGACCAGAATGGAAGATCAAACTCATTGGAATGCAGCCAAGCTCATGGAAATCCGTGAGCGCATGGGGCGCGGAATAATGTTTCACGAGATGCCCGCGCCGCTACTGAAGACTCTTCAAGCATATCATCAGCAGGGAGCGGCGAAGAAGAAAACCCTTGAGGATGTTTTCCGTGGATTCTATCGCGGTGCCACGGTTGGCAGCAATATCTACAAGCCGCAGTGGGAGGGCGATCGCCTCACGATTATCGTCGAAACCCTCGAGCCTGACCGGATCGCCCTTGTCTCCCAAGAGACGTATGTCAAAGGGAGAGATCCCAATTTCAGGAATCTCGATGGCAGGATCGGCATGGTTCAGGAAAAATTCATCTTGACGGGGAGAGGGATCACACATGTCTCAGAAAACTGACTCATCAGAATTTGCGCCCGGTTTTGTCTGGCAAATCTGTTTGCTGGGAGCCGCAGTTCTTGCGTTCACTATCTACTCGTCGAAGGGCAACTTGTGGGTGGCGTCGAAGATCATCCGGGAGCCCGCAACGGCCCTCCATCCTTGGGTCATCGCGGGATTGCAGACTATGGAGAACGGCCTCGCCGCGTTCAGCGGGATGCCACCCAAGACGCCCCCCCTTGTCGCTCAGACTCGGCTTCTCGCAGCCTTAATCATAGTGCTTGTGATCTCCCCGACAGTTTTCCTGCTGGGATGGCGGAGGCGCCGACTGAACCCGAGTCCATCGACCGGCGAACTGCGACTGCACGGCTCGGGAGTTCTGTACCTCTTGACAGGTGTTATTACTGTCTACGTTGGGCTTTCAGCGCCCCCCATCGTGTACTTCGCCGAAAAGGCCCGCGGGGATCTTCGTCGCGCACAATCGGTTCAAGACAACAGGGACCAGATCATCACTGACCTGAACTTTCTCGCCCTGGATATTTACCAGTACCGCCTTCTGCCCCGAAAGATGAATGGCGGAGCCGGCAGTTACGTCGGATACACACTGCCTCCGGAGGTGTCGAAAGCCCGCGACGCGACCTATTCAGCAGCGGTCAGGGACAACGAGGTTGCAATCCACGCGCGATCTACGATCTACCCGTCTGCGTCGGTAAAGGTGACGGTGGATGCGACAGGAAGGCTTGTCTGGTGGGAGTATGCTGGCGAGTTTAGATGATGAATTTGCAGCAAGACAAAGTATGAAACATCGAGATAGACACCACGAGGACCGACACATGGAAACTGGCAAGGAGCGTCGCTTTCGAATGCTTATCAACTGGCGATGGTTGGTCGTCACGTACTGTTTCTTGATACTGTTTAGCCTGTTTCCGACATTCCTGGCATTTGGAACAGAGGTCTTTTTCCAGTCTTACGCGACCCAGTGGTTCACCCTTTGGGCAGGCGGCAGTATGGCAGTCGTGTGTGCCTTCGTCGGTGCCCGTTCAAAAGGGATTACCCTACTCGAGCCAGGCATCGCCTCAATGCTTTACGTTCTTACACTTATAGCCGCGTTTGAATTGCCCTGGGAGAATGTAAAAGGATTTAGCCGTGTGGAATTCAAGATCGGACTCTTTCTCCTTGCATTCCTAATCGGCTTTGGTGCCGCGGCAATGGGGGAATGGATGCAGATGAGAAGAGAGAAGAGGCTAAAGTTGTCAGAAGGAGGATCGGAAAGCAAAGTAGGTTCATGACGGGATGTTGTTCGACTGCAGGCATGGCAGGCCCGCATCAACAGCAGGTAGCTCAATGACTGAGTGCCCTCAGACCTCACCCCCGGCAAACAGCATGGGCAGGCAAACCCTCTCCTAATCCCGATGAACAACATCGGTTCCGCTCCTTGGAATCCCGCCTATAACGGAATCCAGAAGGCGCAGACACAGAGTGCGTGAAGGACAGGGAGTATTGAACCAAAACTAGGCGAGACGTCTGTCCCCCTCACGGAGGGGGACGCGAGTCCCACTCTCTGGGTTACATCGAAAAGGGACGAGCAGGGGGTCAGCATTCAAACCGAATCAGTGGCAGCCGCTTCTCCGACTTGAGATTCCGAACAGATGCATTTCGGAATGACAGTGTAGTGTGGCTCCCTGGGGGCAAAAAACCACCTGTCGTCCCGACACGCCTTAGGTCGGGACCTCATTCTTGTCCCCACCTCGTTCCCTCGGTCTCAGCGCCAAACAAAAACCCCCAGTCACCCCGAGCCGAGTCGAGGAGTGCTACCGGCTTGTTCAACCGTTGCTGTCGGTCGCCAGCCGGGTGCATAGTTCGACTACGCTCACTATGACTTTGGTTGGGTAATTGTTCCGACGGCTCCCCGTGCAACTTCAGAAACACGTTGTCATGCCCGCGGGCTTTGCGCTTTCTGCATCCAACCGTCTTGTTGAGGATAAGCGGGTATCCAGAAATAACTTTTGCCTAGATTCCCCCCTGCCTCGATTGTGCTGCAAGGTACGCCTGATCTTCTCTGGCAATCCCGATGAACAACAGCGGTTCCGCTCCTTGGAATCCCGCCTGTTAGGGGAATCCAGAAGGCGGAGACAGAGAAAACGTGAAGGACAGGGTGCGCTGAAATGAGAGGGGATCGAGGTCTATCTCTGGGGAATCTCAGCCTTCTGCAGCGCTTCGAAGTACTTCCTGATCAACTCCTGGTAGTCCTTCGCATAGCCCTGCTCCAACGCCTTCAGCAGATCTTCCAACAACCTATTCCTTCCCTCCAGTGTCGATGGATCAAG
>VGYL01000990.1 GCA_016872975.1 Planctomycetota bacterium | reverse complement strand
TGCAAATGCAAGGCATATGATTTGCCATGTTCCCCATCGGGAACAGTTCACTGAAGGCGACAACTCCATGTTCATTTCCCCAGAATCTGCCGGGCATTCCTTTGGAAGTAGTCTTTCGAAAGATGTCACCGGGCACTTCAAAACCAGCCACTTGTGGGCGGATCAAAACCAGCCAGTTGTTGCCTGAATAGATAACATCAGTTGTCCTTCTTGTCCACGGGGCCCTTGGTGGGTGCCGTGCGGTCCTTCAGCCGATAGCTTCTGCCGGTGATGTGGATGATCTCCGCGTGCTGGAGGAAGCGATCCAGGATGGCGGTGGCTGCCGGAACATCGCCGACCAGCTTGCCCCACTCCTCGATGGGCCGGTTGGAGGTCATCATGGTGGAGCGGTTTTCGTGGCGGCGCATGATGATCTCGAAGAGGTATTCGCCGGCTTGCGCGGGAAGCTGCTTCAGCCCCATGTCGTCGACGATCAACAGATCCGGCTTGAGGTAGCGCGACAGCGGCTTGCCGCGTGAGGGCAGCACGTCCTCTTCCTTCAGCTCCCGAACCAGGTCGAAGATCGAGCGGTACAGGACCAGAAAGCCGTTCCTCAGCGCCTGATGGCCAATGGCCTGGGCCAGATGGCTCTTGCCCACGCCGGGCGGCCCGACGAAGAGCACATCGCGGGCTTCACGGATGAACTGGCCGGTGGCCAGATCGTAGATCGCCTTGCGCTTGATCGCGGGGTTGAAGCTGAAGTCGAAGTCCTCCAGCGTGCGGGTTTCCCGGAACGCGGCCAGTTTCTGGCGGCGGGCCAGCATCCGTTGCTGGCGCACGTTGACCTCGTCCTGAAGGATTAACTCCAGGAACTCCAGGTGACTGAGCCCGTGCCCGGCGGCTTCCTGCAGCCGCACCTCCAGCGCCTGGGCCAGCCCCGAGAGGCGCAACTGTCGCAGCCGTTTGCGTAACGATTCGTTCATGCCTTCTCCTTCTCTTGTTCAGTTTACCGTCGCCGTCGCCACCGAGGAGTTATCCATAGACGCGCCGAAGGGCCCCCGAGAGCCCGCAGGCGCGGCTGTGGGTAACTCCGGTGCCTGCCCGTCGATCTCAAGCGGGTTAACCAGTCTTCCGTATTCGCCGAGATCGCGGATCACGGGGTGCTTCTCCATGAAGGTCAGTTGCTGAGGCTGGGGACCCTGTTCCAGCAACCGGCGCAGATCGCGCAGCCGCCAGGCCCCGTGCTCCACCGCCTGCGCGCAGACCTGATCGAGCCGGGCGCGGCCGGTGCGCTTGGCTAACTGCGCCAGCCCCATCAGCACGCGGATGGCGGCGACGCCGCGCTCCATGCGTATCCGCTGCGCCCACTCCCCGCACCAGGGGCCGAGCGCTTCAGCCCGCTCGCACCAGTAGTCGGCGGTGCGGCTGACTTCGTGGCAGCGGCCCCGCGCATCGGTCGAAGCGGAACTGAACTGTCCCGGCTCCAGGCGGGCATGGGTGCCAAGCAGTTCCATGCGCAGATTGAACACCCGCACCAGCCGCCCATCGTAGCGTACCCACACCTGCCGGCCGATGTATTCCGCGGGCACCTCGTAATACGCCTTGGCCACCTCCACATGGCTGTCACGGTGCACGGCGCGCTGGCCTTCCTGGTAGCACGGGAACGGCATCGGCGGCAGGGGCTGCAGAGCAGGACGCTCCCGGTCCGCAAAGCACTGACCCACGTGCTGGCGGGTCGTGCCGTGGATGCGTTGATCGGCCACCTGGCTCTCCCACCACGTCAGGTACGCGTTCTCCTCAGCCAGGGAGGCGAAGGTACGGGCCTTGAGGGCGTTGCTCTTCACGTAGCCGACGCCGCGCTCGACCTTGCCCTTGTGCTCGGGATGCCTCGGGCGAGTGGGCAGGATCACCGTGCCGTAGTGCCGGCAGAACTCGGCGACTTTCGGCGTCAGATCCGGTTCATACCAGTCAGCCCGTGCGACTGCCGCCCTCAAGTTGTCGATCACCAGGGTCTTGGGCACGCCGCCGAAGGCGCGCAGCGCGTTCTCCAGTGCCCGGATGAACGACTCGGTGTCCTGCCGGAACACCGCCTCGCTGTAAGCCTTGCGGGAGTGACTGAGCACGACGCGGAAAACCCAACTGCGCCGCTTGTGTCCGTCCGCAAGGATCGGAGCCCCCATCCCGAAGTCCACTTGCGCTTCTTCGCCGGGGGCGCATTCCATGCGCTGCACCCGCTGCGCCACTCCGGCGGTCAGCCGCCGCACGTAGCGCTTGACTGAGTCGTAGCTGCCGCAAAACGACTGCTCGATACGCAGGTCTTGGAAGATCCGCTGGGCCGTCAGTCCGCTTTCAATACCCGCCCGTATCGTCGCGTCGTGCGCGCAACAGGCGCTACGCCGGCCTGTTGCGCCGATGGGCGGAATGGCTGGTTCTGGGGGACCGGAGCCGGCGGGCGAAATGGCCGGGTTTGCGGGGCTGCCCATCTCGTTCCCGGCGGGCGGAATGGCTGGTTTTGCCCGCTCAACCGTCCGTAACCGGATGTGCCGGGACACCGTCTCCCGGTCCACATCCAGCGCCACGGCTATCCGCCGCTGCGACCAGCCCCTGTCGTAAAGCCCGTATATCGAGTCTCTTATCGCCATCTTGATCTGGTTCGCCATGCTTTGATACTCCTCTTTCCAAGGAGTATCTTGGCCGGCGTACCACCTCATCAAGGTGGCTGGTTTTCAAGTGCCCATCACTGGCTGGTTTTGAGTGCCCGCTGACACCCGGCAAGCGTCTCGGTCAAACCCAGTTGCCGGTCGCGTGCCGCCAGCAGGACGGCTCCTCCGTTACTGCTGAGGTGTTCACGTGAAAACGCGAC
>VGYL01000989.1 GCA_016872975.1 Planctomycetota bacterium | reverse complement strand
GGGGGCTCGGCCGCCATCTCGAAGGTTATACGAACGGACCGGCCCAAATGCTCGCTCAGGACCGCGGCAATCTGCTCCGACCGCCCGTTGCGCTCGCACATCTGCTTCTGGATGCGCCCGCTCGCCGGAAAGCCGATCACCAGGGCATCGTTCTTGATCTCCCGGGGCGCTGAGCCGGTCATCAGGCCGGCGGTGGCATTGCCCAGCCGGGCCCGAATCACCTCCAGAAACTCCGGCCAGCTTTCGACCAGGGCTGTCGGGGGCGCAGACGGCCTTCGGCTCAACCGGCTCGGCGGTCAACTGCCACGCCTCAGCTTGCGGCTCCTCCTCGACCGGCGAAGCCGGGGGCGCCGCCGGCGCCGGACGCGCGGGGGGGGCAGGCGGCCTTGCGACCGGATCAGTCTCTATCAGGGCTTTTTTTTTAACGGCCAGGGGCGCACCGCCCTGGGCGCGCGACATCAGCTCGTCCACGTTCATGAAATGCTCGCTGAGGGCGAACCGCAGCAGCGAGGCGTCGAGCAGGGCCCGGGGCGTGTCGCTGTTGCGGATCGTCCAGCGCAGCTTCTCCAGGGCGGTGATTGCGTAGATGAGCGCCGCGGCGTCGAAGTTCTGGGCCAGGGCGCGGGCCTTTTCTTTCTGCTCGGCCGTCAGGATCACCAGGTCGGTATCGGCGCCCGCCGAGCGGATCACCAGCAGATCGCGCATCGACTCGATCACCGCATCGACGACCTGGACCTCGCCCAGGCCGCTGGCGATCAGGTCCTCGGTGGCGGTGAGCGTCCCGGCGGCGTTGCCGTCGGCGATGTGCTCGAGCAGTGTATGGACCTTCTGGGCGTTCGGCTGGCCCAGGTACTCCTCCAGGAGCCTGGCGCTCAGGACCTTCTCGCCCGTGCTGATGAGCCGGTCCAGCAGGCTCAAGCCGTCGCGCATGGAGCCGTTCGCCATGCGGGCCACCGGCAGGATCAGATCCTCTTCATACTTGATCTTCTCCTGCTTGAGGATCGACTTGAGCTGCGCGGCGATGGTCTTGGGACTGATATTGCTGAAGTCGAACCGCTGGCACCGCGACTGGATCGTCGCGATGACCTTGTTCGGCTCGGTCGTGGCGAAGATGAACTTCACATGCTCCGGCGGCTCCTCCAGTGTCTTGAGCAGGGCGTTGAACGCCGCCGTCGTCAGCATGTGGACTTCGTCGATGATGTAGATCTTGTAGCGGGCCCGGGCGGGGCGGTAGATCGCGTTCTCCCGCAGCTCGCGGATCTCATCGACGCGGTTGTTCGAGGCCCCGTCGATCTCGATCACGTCGATGTCTTCGCCGGTATTGACGGCCACGCAACTGCCGCACTTGCAGCAGGGCGTCGTGGTCGGCTGCTCGGACTCCAGACAGTTCAGCGCCTTGGCAAGGATCCGCGCCATCGTGGTCTTGCCGACGCCGCGGGTGCCGGTGAACAGGTACGCATGGGCGACCCGGCCCGTCTCAATGGCATTCTTGAGCGTCTTGGCAATCGGGTCCTGCCCCACCACATCATCGAACGTCTGCGATCGGTATTTTCTTGCGAGAACGGTGTAGGCCATCGGATTTATGAATTATGACTTATGAATTATGATTTACCATTGCCCTTCGTCGTATGCCGGGCCGCGACGAAGATGCGCCGCAACTCCTCCCCTTCCGCCAATAGTGGGGCGACTCGCTTTTTCGATAGCAGGTCCTCATCTACAATGAACTCCATCCAGAAGCAGGACTCGTCAACCTCCTCGATCACTATGCTGAGCTTGGCAACCCAGGCCGCTCGCGATTGTGCGACACAGGCGGCCCGGTAGTTCGCGGCTGCTCCGGTCGAGCATCGAATCAACTGCCCCTGGATATGCCGCCCCAGCGGAGTTTCGGGCAAGGCTAAAGCCAACTTGACGCACCGATGGGCAAACTGCTTGACTCGCTCCGCCAATTCTCGCCGATCCGTGATTCTTCCCTCCAACCCAACTCATAACTCGTAAATCATAAATCATCGATGAAAAAGATCGGCCGGGTTTCCCCACACACGGCTAAGCGTCCGCTTATGGCTGCTCGGTTCCCCGCCTGACCAGGTTCACGGGCTCGGCCTGCATGGGACCCGGCCGGTAAAAGTCCTACCCCTATTTCCGAGTCAAAGAGCCTGCCAACGCTCGGAGGCCGCGCAGGCGTCTTCCGATTCCCCGGGATTCTACCCGAAAGCGCCCGGGGAGTAAAGGCCTTCTCGCCACCGAAAGATGCAATTCTCGCACATCCTTCGCCTCGTTGAGCGTACGACGCTCAGGCCCTCCAGGTTCGCCCGTCTTCCCAAGGGACCAGACATGGGCAAGGCCGCCACACCGTGGTGGATTCGCTCTCTTCGTAGGGCGAGCGTCCTCGCTCGCCAAGAAGTCGGGCGAGGACGCCCAACCTACCAAGAGGCTGCGCCGCCCAGCAGCATGGCCCCACGCGTGAGAGCTATCAGCAATTGCCCGTTTGCCGCAAGACAGACAAACGCCACCAGACAGATGAACCGCCCCTATATTCGGGCCGCACCCCCGAACACCAGGATGCGAAAGGGGTGGCATCGCCAAGGCCTCCGGCCTTGACGATGGCTTTCTCGCCTGTGGCCAGAGCACCGTCACGGGTGTAGACCATCGTCAAGGGCAAGCCCTTGGCGATGCCACCCATTGCATGTCATTGCGAGCGAAGCGAAGCAATCTCCCGGGCTACGAATGGGGATTGCTTCGTCGCTGCGCTCCTCCTAATACTACAACGCTATCTTGTGGGACCGCAGTAGTCGTAAGTCATTATGAAACAATGAGATACGGGAATGTCACTTCGGCGCCTTAAC
>VGYL01000988.1 GCA_016872975.1 Planctomycetota bacterium | reverse complement strand
CCCCAGCTTTTGTGCAGAATCACGTTGCGGCCGGTCGGACCGAGCGTGACCTTCACCGCGGCGGCCAACTGCTTGAGACCTTCCCGCAACTCGGTCCGGGCCACATCATCGAACATCAATTGTTTTGCCATTGGGATATCCTCGTCTGTCTATGTTTCAATCCACATCCGCATGACGCGGGCGGGGTCCGGCTGACCCGGATTCGCCTTGTTTCTGTCGGCGTCATTTCTCCACGACGCCGAGAAGGTCGGCTTCCCGGACGATGACGTACTTCTCGTTGTCGATCTCGATCTCGTTGCCCATGTACTTGCCGTAGACGACCTCATCGCCTTTCTTGACGGACATGGGAGCCCGCTTGCCGTCGTCCTGCATCTTGCCCGGGCCGACCCAGAGGACCTTGCCGATCATCGGTTTTTCCTTGGCCGTATCCGGCAGGAAGATGCCGCCCGCGGTCTTGTCCTGGGCTTCCGACGGCTTGATCACCACTCTGTCATCCAATGGTCTGAGTTCCATACTGCGTTACTCCTTCTCCAACAAGAACCGTATTCCTGACAATTGCCTACTGCGCTTCTGCGCGACGGAGATCAACTACCACGGCGGCTCTCTTCCGTAGGGTGGGGCTTGCCTCACCAATTCGTTCCGTCCGCGAGCCGGGGATCGGTGGGGCAAGCCCCACCCTACCCGAAGAAGTCTCCATTCCGCGCAAATTCGTTTGCCTCTCTACTCGTGTTGCTTCAGTACGAGCACCACAACACTGTCGATCGCATCCGGCGCCTTTTCGGGCAGGGAGATCGTGACCTTGCCCTCGCCCGCGATCGCCGGCAGTTTCGTTTGCTTCTTGTCGGCCAGCAGATACACCTTGTCGAAGGCGCCTTCCGCGAGCGGCACTTCGAGCCGGCCGTCTTTCGGCCAGTCGAACACGTGCAGATAGCGTTTGTTGCCTTTCGCCGTGCAACGGCCCCAGGCGGGCCGGCCGAACGGGCTGGCCGTGGTGCCGTGGATGCTCTCGCTGTTGACCGCCATCCACTGCCCCATCTCTTTGAGACGCTGGACGCTGGCCTCGGGAATCAGACCCTCGGGCAGCGGCCCGACGTTCAGCAGGAAGTTGCCGCCTTTGCTGGCGACGTCGACGAGCGTGCGGATGAGCTGCTCGGTCGACTTCCAGTTGCTGTCGTAGGATTTGTAACCCCAGGTGTCATTCATCGTCATGCAGGTTTCCCAGTCCACGCCGGGCAACCCGGTCGCGGGCACCTGCTGCTCGGGCGTGCCGAAGTCGCCCGCGTATTCGTCGCTCTTGCTCAGGCCTTCCATGCCCTTGCGGCCTTTGCCCACGCGGTTGTTGACGAGAATCGTCGGCTGCAGGTCGCGGACGTAGTCATACAGGGCCTTGCCCTTGGGCTCGGTCCAGTCCTGAATCCATTCGCCGTCAAACCAGAGCACGCCGATGGGGCCGTAGTTGGTCAGCAGCTCGGCAAGCTGCGGCTTCATGTACGTTTCGACGTAGCGATCGAAGTTCGGGTTCGACTTTTTCGTGTCGTTGTAGTTCGGATAGAAGGGGGCCTGGGCGTCCGGATGGTGCCAGTCCATGATCGAATGGTAGAAGCAGAGCTTGACGCTGTGCTTCTGGCAGGCTTTGGACAATTCCATCAGGAGGTCCCGCTGAAACGGCGTGGCGTCCATGATGTCCCAGGAGGTGACCTTCGAATCCCACAGGCAGAAGCCGTCGTGATGCTTGCTCGTGATGACGATGTACTTCATGCCCGCGTTCTTGGCCAGGCGGACCCATTCGTCCGCGTTGAACCCGACGGGATTGAATTTCCCGGCGAACTTCTCATACTCCTCGACGGGGATCTTGGCGTTGTTCATGATCCACTCGCCGATGCCTTTGACCCGCTCGCCCTGGTACGTGCCGGCGGGCACCGCGTACAGGCCCCAGTGGATGAACATCCCGAACCGGGCGTCGCGCCACCAGGCCATCCGCTCGTCTTTCGTCAGCTCTTTCGTCCCAGCGGCGCCGGCTTTCGCCAACGACTTGTTTTCGACCGAGCCGACGCCTGCCTCCTGGGTGCAGCCGGTGACGATGTACAGAGCCACCAACAGGCTCACGACCACCGCCCCGACCGTAATCCAACGTCGATATCCTGTCTTGACCATCTTGGCCTCTCTGGTTTGTAGTGTGCTCGTAAGAGCATCAGAGCAGTTTGAAGGGTGACGTTTCAGGTGTAAAGTCTTACACGGTAAGCACTTTCGACTTAGAACCTCAAACTTGAAACTTCAAACTCCTCCAGATAGCGTCTGACGACGCCACTACAAACGGATTTTACATCATGTCCATGTCTTCGCCCATGCCGCCGGGGCCGTGCGGACCGCCGGGACCGGCTTCTTCTTTCTTAGGCTTCTCGGTGACTAAGCAGTCGGTGGTCAGCAGCAGGCCGGCAATGCTGACCGCGTTCTGCAGGGCGATCCGCGTCACCTTGGCCGGATCGATCACGCCCGCTTGCACCAGGTCTTCGTAGGTGTCCGTATCCGCGTTGTAGCCGAACGCCCCTTTGCCTTCCGCCACCTTGTTGACGACCAGGTGGGCCGTGGCGCCGGCATTGTATGCGATGTAGTAGCAGGGCATCCGCAGGGCCCGAGCCAGGATCGCGGCGCCGGTCTTCTCGTCGCCGGTCAGCTTGACCGCCTGGGCGGCGTCCATGCAGCGGACCAGGGCCACGCCGCCGCCCGGCACGATGCCTTCCTCGATGGCGGCCCGGGTCGCGTGCAGGGCGTCCTCGATGCGGGCCTTCTTCTCTTTCATCTCGGCTTCCGTGGCGGCCCCGACGTTGATCTCGGCGACGCCGCCG
>VGYL01000987.1 GCA_016872975.1 Planctomycetota bacterium | reverse complement strand
CGCCCGCGGCGGTCTGGACGAGCGAGCCGACCAGCGACGTCAACGCCGTGACCTCGATGGCGGTCATGATGATGTAGAACAGCGCCCAGATGGCCAGACCCAGCACGATGCCGTGGAAGACCACCAGCGTCGTGCTCAGCCGCACCGCCAGCCAACTGGCGAAGAACAGCGACAGGGTCGCCGTGACCAGCGTCCAGATCCCGAACAGATTGGTGGTCTTCTTCACGGAGGCCATCACGGTGGTCTCCTCTTCCGGGGCCCGCCTCTCCTCGGCCTCGCGGGGCAGCCTTCCCCGACAGTCAGGCGGGTCGGCGTCCATGACCACACTTTCGAGGCCTGCTCAGGATTCACTGGCGTTACGGCCCGCACGGTTGCAGGCACGCCATTCGCGTGCCTTGACCCCAAGGCTTCGGCACGGCCGGTTGCCCCGCCGCACCGCTTGGGTGGCTACCGGGGTGAACCGAAAACTCCCCGGACGGATCTCTCATCCGGTGGTCCTCCACGCCTTCGTGGCGCACTGGCTGTCCCTAGTATGCATAGTATCCAGAGGTTGCGGACGGCAGTGCCATTCGTACCTGCCACCTTCAGTTCACTCAGGCAAGCAGGCGGAGGACGGTAGTCGGCGACAGCGGTAGGGTGGGCTATGCCCACCAATCGCCCGTTGACGGGAGCGGAGCAAGACAGTGACACCTGCATCCAAAGCCTGACCCCTCTATTTTACTCCTTAAGGAACCGCCATTCGTTACTGTGTTGCCTCAGATGGAATTGGACATTCTCAGATCGTGTGTTAGTGAGTAAGGTAGTAGCTTTTTGAAAGGGAATGTTCATGACCGTACGACGCAGTTTTTCGGCCCCGGAGAAGGTACAGATTGTCCGGCTCCACCTGTTGGAGCACAAACCGATCTCGGAAGTGTGTGACCAATACCAGCTCAATCCGACGATGTTCTACCGCTGGCAGAAGGAGTTGTTCGACCACGGCGCCGCCGCCTTTGACCGGGCCGACAACGGGGCAGCCGACCGCACGACCCAGAAGCTCCAGAAGGAGAACGCGCAACTCAAGGCCAAGCTCGCCGCCAAGGATGAGGTGATCGGCGAGATCATGGCCGAGCAGGTGCGTCTAAAAAAACACTTGGGCTGGGCTGAAAGAGGCCTGGGCCGAACCGGATGTCCGCGATGCGGTGGTCGATTACGTCCGCCACTGGAGCGAACGGACCGGCATCAGCTATCGCCGGATCGTCCGGTGGATCGGCATCCCCCGCAGCAAGTTCTACCAATGGCAGCCGCGGTATGGCAAGGTCAACGAACACAACGCCTGGATCCCCCGGGACTTCCGGCTGCGCGACTGGGAGAAGCAGGCGATTCTGGATTTCTGGAGCGAACATAGTCGTGAGGGGTATCGGCGCATGACCTACCTGATGCTCGATGGCGATCAAGTGGCGGTCAGTTCCAGCACCGTCTACCGGGTCCTCCAGGAGGCCGGCGTCCTGCGGCGGTGGAATCCGAACACGAACTCCCGCAAGGGCAAGGGCTTCGAGCAGCCCTTGAAGCCGCACGAGCACTGGCATATCGATATCTCCCATATCAACATCCAGGGAACCTTCTACTACCTGTGCAGTGTCCTGGACGGCTTCAGCCGCTACCTCGTGGCGTGGGACCTGCGCGAATCCATGACGGAACCGCAGGTCGAGATCGTGCTCCAGCGGGCCCGAGAGCGATTCCCGAATGCCCAACCCCGGATTATTTCGGATAACGGGCCGCAGTTTAGCGCCAAGGACTTCAAGCAGTTCATCCGCCTCAGTGGCATGACCCACGTCCGCACCAGCCCCTATTATCCTCAGAGCAACGGCAAGCTGGAACGCTGGCACCAATCCGCCAAGGTCGAAGCGATCCGACCCAAGACCCCGCTGTCGCTGGACGACGCCCGCCGCATCGTGACCGAATACGTTGAACACTACAACACGGTCCGGCTGCACAGCGCCCTCGGCTATATCACCCCGCAGGACCAACTCGAAGGACGCGCCGAGCAGATCTTCGCCGCCCGCGATGCCAAACTGGAAAACGCCCGCCAGGCCCGCCGCAGCGCCGCGGCCACATCGGCCCAGGAAGGAGAACCCCTGTCCGTGCCATCAGAAGGACCGCACGAAGGGCGACAGCCCTGACCCTCGCAAAAGCCAACGGTAGGCCCCTGCAAGGCGGAGGCCACGCTGTCGTTGCGTGGCGGCCGACTTGCCGGGCCGGAGATTACGGAACAAACTTCGAGAGCCAGGGGCCTTCCTTGAAGGCCTCAGGGAAGGCCCCTGGCGGACGTGCGGACATAACGGCCCGTCCGCAGCGAAAGCACCCGGCGGCCGGCGCGAGCCGTCCCCGCCGAAGACAGCAAATGCAGAAGATGGGAGAGGAGAACGGGGACCCGGTCACCCTGCTCAAGACGCTGCTGGAGCACCCATACACCGAGTTGGGGCGTAAGAGCATCGACGGCGTGGCGGCCTGGGGCCTCCAGGCGTCCGATCCCAAACTAGGCACCAGGATGGGGTCTTTCATCAGCGGCGGCATCTTCGACCAAACGACGGTTCAGCTGTGGGGCGACGAAAAGCACGAGCTGCCCATACGAATCTACGCCACGGGATCATCCCGGGACGGCCGGGCTTCGATGGAGATGGTCTACGACAGGTTCCCGTGGGATATCCCGCTCGAGCCGGCCCGGCTCAAACCCCAGATTCCGGAGGACTAGGAACTCGGGTCGTACCTCATGATATTGGTAAGACTTTCTTGCGAAAACGACAATCCAAGGCCGATTCTTGTACGGCATTGCGTTCCTCAGCCCAGATGTCACGCTGGAGGTCGCT
>VGYL01000986.1 GCA_016872975.1 Planctomycetota bacterium | reverse complement strand
TTTGGCTTCACCGATGCCATGCTGCAAATGTGGGCGGCGTTTCTCTACGAACTGGTCCACGAGCGGCGCTGGCCTCACAGAAGACCGGCGTCGCGGTGGCGGTTGGTTCGTGACCACGGCGCAGGCGCGAGATGTCGGCGGACGAGATCGGCCTCTCGTTACCCCCCTCCGGTGAGAGTTCATGGCCAAAGCCAGAAGACTCGACTCCAGTTGTTGTCTTCGCCGTCCTGCACCCAGCCCTTCTTCCACGCCCAAAAGGCCTCTCCAAGTCGCAGGCTCAGAACTCCTGACGCGGTGGAAATCGGCTGAGCCAATCCTGATACCAGCGGCCAACCAGACCGCGCGCAACCGCTTCATCTTCAACGGCCATGCGCCTCGGATAGTGTCAGGAATGTCCCGCGCCGCTCGAAAGAGTGCGGGCAGCCCCGAGTACTGAGAGGCAGTTGCAGAAGCCCGTAGGCGCGGAGGTAACCAGGCTGTTCCCGCAAGGGTGTTTGAGACTCCTCACGTCGTCTCCTACGATTCTGCCATTGGCGGCTGAGCCTGCCCACGCCGTCCAACCCCGTTGGGGTTGTCTCCACTTGCGGGCGCTTTCCGCAGGCTGACGCCTGCGGCTATTGACGTTGATTCCCTCCGGGAATCATCGCGGCAGGTTCCCCCCTGGGGGGAAGACGTGAATAGCCGTGCGTGAAACGCACGGGAGGCGGGGCGTGACGAGTCCCGGCCCTGACGGGGCCGGAGCATCCGCACAGGGCCGTGCCGATTTCAAGCCCGAAGGGCTGGCATGTCTAAAGAACCAAGGCTGACAACGTGTGGGAAGCCCGGTAGGAGCGGCATGGTTGCAGTAGCAGCAGGCACGCTGCAGTCAGTCCAGCCTCAGAAGGGGCTGAGACATGCTCGTGTGTAGTCCAGCCTTTAGGCTGCCCTGAGCGCACCCGAGGACTTGCCCGCCTTTCGGACAGGCTGAAGCCTGCACTACAAACTGCTTGTAGTCCAGCCTTCAGGCTGCCGAGGCGCTGCGGACCGGCTAAAGCCTGCACTACAAGCACGCCGCCTCCGGCTAGCCCGAAACCCGGGGGGCGCGGGTCCCCCGCTACTTGTAGCCGGGGCCATTCAGGATTTCGTTAGGCCGGACGGACCCGGCTCTGACAAAAGCCATGAATTGGCCCATTTTAATGAACCCGGCGTGGCCGCCGACGCGACCGACCATGGCGCCGCCTCCACGGTTTACGTTGCCCGTGTAGGCTTCGTTGCCCGCATGGCGCTGGGATACGATTTCGCCGGGGGTCTCGGGATTATTGCCCAAATCGTTGAAGTAGAACCCATCCGTCTCGTTTTGTTCCCAAAGGATGATGTCCGTTGCAATGAAGTCGGAGGTCCTGTAGGTCTTTCCTGACGTAATGCCTCCCGCCTTCGGGCCGCAGTAGCCGCCGATCGTGCCGTTGAAGCAGTAGGAACTGAGCTTCACCCACCGGGCCGTGAACCAAGTCTTAAACTTGCCCGATCCCATTTGCGAGATGTCCTTGGGGCAATAGAGAACTTGGTGGGTCGTGAGGTACGGGCCTAGTTGGCTGATTCTGAAGAATTTGACTTGGTTGCTAAACTGCACCGAGTTGAAGCCCGCCCCTGCGCAACTCTGAATGTAAGCCGGCGCGTCCGCGATTCGTCCACGGTTGGCGACAGCGTAGCCCCAGCCGTCAGGCCCGCCGTTGGCCGTGCCATCCACCCCGCCCCAGGTTGGGTGCGGCATGTAATCGTTATTGTCGGTGGAATACATGTGCTGCGACACCAGAATCTGCTTCACGTTGCTGATGTCGCGGGTGAGCTGGGCTCTGTCCTTGGCGCGGGACAGGGCCGGCAGCAACAAACCGGCGAGGATGGCGATGATCGCGATCACCACCAGCAATTCGATGAGCGTGAATCCCTTCAGACTCCCGCGGCTGCGGGGCGAAGAGAACGGCGGCAATAGGGTTGGTCCGTTCATAGGCGATTGGTTGTTTGTGCAACTCGCACTCTGCACGGCCACTACTCTGCCGCAGCCGCCGAAGGAATGCAAGTGTGCGTTTTAGGGCACAGCGGCCGGTTTACGCGGCGCGCCGGTTGGCGTAGAATGCCCCCCATGAGAGCGATATTGCCCCATGTTTACCGTTCAAACCATCGAATCATTTGACCTGCCGGAGCTGAACCCCTATCGGACGATGCGGCAGCAGCACGAGCACCGCCAGCAGCGCATCTTCGTGGCCGAAGGCGAGAAGATCGTGCGCCGCTTGCTTGAAAGCGAGCTTGGGGTCGTGTCGGTTCTGCTGCCCCGCAAATGGGTGGCGGAGTTTGCGCCGCTGCTGGAGCGCCGCCCTGAACACGTGCGCGTTTTCGTCGCCGAAAAGGCGTTGCTCGAGACCCTGACGGGTTTCACCATGTACCAGGGGCTTCTGGCGGTTGGCCGGGCGCCCGACGCCATTACGCTGGAGACGGCCTTGGCGGCGAATCCTCGGCCCCGCCTGTTTGCCGCGGTGGACGGGTTGACCAACGCCGAGAACCTGGGCAGCTTGGTGCGCAACTGCGCCGCGTTTGGCGTGCAGGCCCTGCTCGTGGGCGAAACTTGCAGCAGCCCTTACCTCCGCCGGGCGGTCCGGGCTTCGATGGGCACGGTCTTCCATCTGCCCCTGGTTGAGACCACCGACCTTGCCGCGGCTCTGCTGGAGCTGGAAAGCCGGGGTGTGCGCGTGATTGCCGCCCATCCGCACGCCGACCGCCGCGCCATTGCTGACGCCGACTTCGCCGCTGACTGCTGCCTGGTGTTCGGCAGCGAGGGTTACGGCGTCTCGCCCCGGGTGCTGGCGGCCTGCGCTC
>VGYL01000985.1 GCA_016872975.1 Planctomycetota bacterium | reverse complement strand
CGAGGTGAAGGCGGCCGAGGAGAAGAAAGCGGAGGACGAGGCCAAGAAGCCGGATGTCAAAGAGGAGAAGAAGAAAGCCGAGCCGGAGACGATCAAGGTCGATCTCGACGGGATCAAGGATCGCATCGCCGTGCTGCCGGTCGCGGTGTCGTCCTACCGGCATCTGGGCTCCGTGAAGGATCAGGTTTATTACATCCGCCGGGGCAGCAAGGATGACCGGTCGCAACTGTGTCTGTACGACCTGAAGGAGCAGAAAGAGACCGAGCTCGGCCAGGCGGACGGCTACGAGATCTCCGCGGACCAGAAGAAGATGCTGGTAGCCTCGGGACGCAAGTATGCGATCATCGACCTGCCCAAAGGCCGGATCGAGATGAAGGATACGCTGGACCTTTCCGGCATGGAGACCCACCTCGACAAGCGGGCCGAGTGGCAGCAGATCTTCACCGAGTGCTGGCGGCAGATGCGGGATTTCTTCCACGTCCCGAACATGCACGGCGTGGACTGGCAGGCCATGCGGGCCCGCTACGAGCCGCTCGTCGCGCACGTCAACCACCGCGCGGACCTGACCTACATCATCGGCGAGATGGTCGGCGAATTGAACGCCGGACACACCTACGTCGGCGGCGGCGAATGTCCCACGCCGCAACGGATTCCGATGGGCCTGCTCGGGGCCGAGCTGACCCGCGACGCCCAGACCGGCTACTACCGGATCGCGAAGATCCTGCGGGGCGAGAACTGGGTGAAGAAATCCCGCTCGCCTCTCACGGAGATCGGCGTCGAGGCGAACGAGGGCGACTACATCCTCGCCATCGACGGCCGCTCCACCGCGGACGTGAAGAACCTCTACGAGCTGCTGGTCAACAAGGCCGGCAAGCAGGTGGCGTTGAAGCTCAACTCCAAACCCGAGCGCGACGGCAGCCGCGAGACCCTCGTCGTGCCCACCGATACCGAGGAGAACCTCTACTACTATGCGTGGGTCCAGGGCAACATCGAGAAGGTCACCAAGGCCACCGACGGCAAGGTCGGCTACCTGCACGTGCCCGACATGAGCAGTGCCGGACTCAACGAGTTCGTCAAGTACTTCTACCCGCAGATCCGCAAGAAGGCCCTGATCATCGACGTGCGCGGCAACGGCGGCGGCAACGTCTCGCCCATGCTGATCGAGCGGCTGCGGCGCGAGGCCGTGATGATCGACTTCGCCCGCAACACCGTCCCCGCCCCGGACCCGGAGGAGATGATCTACGGGCCCATGGTCTGCCTGGCGGACGAGTTTTCCGCCTCGGACGGCGACCTGTTCACCTACCGGTTCAAGCACTACAATCTGGGCAAGGTCGTCGGCAAGCGGACCTGGGGCGGCGTGATCGGCATCCGCGGCACCCTGCCGCTCCTGGACGGCAGCTTCCTGAACAAGCCCGAGTTCTCGCGCTACGACCTCGAGGGCAAGCGCTGGATCATCGAGGGCGTCGGCGTCGAGCCGGACATCGTGGTGGACAACGACCCCGCCCAGGAGTACGCCGGCATCGACCAGCAACTGAATAAAGCGATCGAGGTGATTCTCGAAGAGCTCAAGACCAAGGAAAAGACCATCCCGCCGCTGCCGCCCTACCCGGTCAAGTGAGCTCTCTCCGGGAGAAAGAGAGGATCGTCATGTGACTCGGATCAGGGCCTGCTCGTCCAATCCCTCGGGCAATTCGCCCCGGCTGACGTAGGCATAGCCGGCGCCGACGGCGAACGAGGAAATCCCGAGCGTGCGGGCGAGATCGGCGTGCCGCTCGACGGCCAACGCGTAGCCGTCCGCGCCGAAGGGGGACCGGCGCAGGATCTTCTCGACCGCTGCCACGTCGCCGGCCTCAAACGCCTCGCAGAGTCTGCGGGCATCGCCGCCTTCAGGATCGGAGTGCTCCGCCGACGGGTCAAAGTAGCCGGGTGTCGAAACATATCCATCCACCAGATCGCCGCCCAGACACAGATGATAGGCAAGAACATCGTCGTCGTGATTGAGGACCGCTAACACCGGGCAATCCAATTCGCGCGCGAGCCGCACCGCCAGATCGACGAATACCTCCGGATCTTGCTCCGCCTCTTCCGCGAACACGACCACGCAGCCATTTTCCGGCGGCGTGACCACAGCCGCATGTCCAGCCAGAGCGGCAGCCACCATCTGCGGACTCGGACCGCGCAACGTATAGTTCGCGTAGAAGTTGCCCATCGTTCGATACCTCACATCGTCGTTTCACAAGACAGGCCAGCCAGCGCTGACCGGCGAGAACAGCCGGCAGTTGGTATGGCGTCAAGCCGTGATGTCAATATAGTACTCTGTCCCACGGTGCACGAAAAGCCCAAATCCGGTGTGGTGGACATCCCGGATATCATACCTGTGCCTCAGATTCAGCCACCACAGCCGATCTCCTCCATGACGGCCTCGACGAATCCATCGGCCCAGGGGCCGCATAGCATTTCGCCCTCTTCCAGCGGCTCAAGCCCCTCCTGTTCCGCGAGAATATTGTAGGCGCACCGGACTTCCTCCTCCGAGGCTTCGTCCACCATCGCATCGATCAGGTCCATCAGTTCCTCGACCAGGAATCCACTATAGGTTCCCCACTCGGGATTATACGAAGCGCGGATTCGGTCCGCCAGACTCCGACCCTCCGCTCCGGGCCTCTCCGCTGCTTCTGCCAGTCGATCAAGAAATGACGGCATATAACGTCGCTCCAATCCCCGTCGCTACCATGCAGCAACGGACCGAATTCTGGGTCAACTCTTGACACAAGACAGATCCCTCACGCGTCAAGAACGTCCCCCTGCGATTTGGCTCTTCGGTCTGCAATTCCCAGCAGCCTCCGCCAAGCAAGAG
>VGYL01000984.1 GCA_016872975.1 Planctomycetota bacterium | reverse complement strand
GGAGTAGTCGTCGGTCCAGACCCCGACGCGGGCATCCGGGTCCGGCGGCCGCCAGCGGTCATCGGATTCGAGCGGTCCGAGATCATCGAAGGTGCGGGCCACGGCCACCCACGTGGAGGACGAGGCGTCCCACGTCTCCTCATCCTCGCTGCTGGGCTCATACTCCTGGATCAAGGCCGCGGCGCCGCAGTCCAGCGCCAGATTGGCCACGACCGCTTCCAGGTCCACGTACCGGTTGGAGATGTGGTACAGAATGACGCCGCCGGGCGCCAGCTTGGCCAGGTAAATGGCCAGGGCCTCCCGCGTCAGCAGGTGAACCGGGATCGCGTCGGAGCTGAAGGCATCGAGCACCAGCAGGTCGAACGTCCCATCCGGCCTGCGGGCCAGGCTCTGCCGGCCGTCGCCGATGACAACCTCCACGTCTTGCCCGCGCAGCTCGAGGTAGCGGAACAGGTTCGGATCGCGGGCGATCCGCTCGATGGTGGGATCGATCTCGAAGAAGGTCATCTTCTGGCCCGGCACCTGGTAGCAGGTCAACGTGCCGGCGCCGAGGCCCGTCACACCGACGTGGTTGAGCCGGCGCACGGACCGCAGGGCCTCGAACACCTGCGCCAGCGGGCTTCGCGGATCGTAGTAGGTGCGCGGGGCGAAAAGGTTCTCCTCGTCCATATCCTGGTCGCCGTGCAGCGTGGTCCCGTGATAGAGCTTGTGGACGTTCCCCCATTTGCTCGCGGAGACGGTGTAGACGCCGAAGAAGCTGCGTGCCTGAAAGAGCTGCCGGCTCCTGGCGTCGCGCACCACCGAAGAGAGGCTGCGGATTCCCTCCTTGCGGATCCGCCGCCCGTCGACTTCGTCGAGGAGGATCGTGCTGAACAGGAGCAGACTGAAGGCCAGGGCGAAGCGCAGGGGCCGCTTGCGGAAGAGGAACAGGACCAGGCCGAGCGCCAGGAAGAACAGGATCGGGCCGGTCTTGCCCAGGGCGTACAGGTCCAGCCGTTGCCAGATCACGAAGCACGCGGCCGCTACCGCCACCGGCAGGACGAGGTCCAGCCCCCGTTTGTAGTGTGCTCGTAAGAGCATGAAGATCGCGTCTGACGACGCCACTACGAACCTGGCCGGCTCCGCTTGTGCTGTGCTCGCAGGACTGTGAAGATCGCGTTTGAGGACGCCACTACGAACCGGGCGTTCGCGCGACGGCAGCAGCAGGCAACTGAGGGCCAGGACCAGCGGGTACTCCAGCACGGCGTTGAAAACGACCGGCGCGATCAGCACGCAGAAGACCCCGCCGAGCAGGCCGCCCACGGACATCCAGAGGTAGAATTCGGTCAAGTGCTCCACCACGGGCCGGCGCCGGACCAATTCGCCATGGAAGACCATGGCGGCCACGAAGAGCGTCAGCAGGTGCAGGGCCAGGATGAAGCTCAGGTCGCCCGTCTGCGTGATCCCCAGCGCGACCAGGGCGTAGACCCAGGGCTGGAGCATCAGCATCCACTTGTGTTTCAGCAGGGGCCGGCGGGCGAAGACCAGGACGAAGCTCAACGAGTACAGCAGCAGGGGCGCCACCCACAAAAAGGGCGCGGACGCCACGTCCGTGCTGATGTGCAGCGTCACCGCCAGCAGCAGCGCGGACGGGACAAAGGCCAGGGCGACCCAGCGGGCCCGCATGGCCCAGGTCACCGTTTGTAGTGTGCTTGTAAGAGCATATTCCCGATAGCGTCTGACGACGCCACTACGAACGGCGGGCATCGTGTCCAGGCTCGCCACGATCTCGGCGATCTCCGGCGGGCGGTACCCGCGCTGCGCCAGCCACAGGCTCAGCGCAAAACCGGCGATCAGCGCCGCCAGCAGGGCGTAGCCCGCGGTCCAGAGCTGGCCCTGCTGGGCCAATCCGAAGGTCGGCTCCACGAGGGTCGGATAGGCCAGCAGGGCGGCCAGGCCGCCGATATTACTGGACACATAGAGAAAGTACGGGTCCGACGCGTGCGGATGGTCGCTCCGCGAGAACCACCGCTGCAAGAGCGGCGCCGTGGCGGAGATCGCGAAAAACGGCACCCCGATCGACACCGCCAGCAGGGCGATCAACCAGGGCACCGGGTGGGTGCTGGCGGTCGGGGTCCACTCCAGGCCGACGCGCACGGGCAGAAACAGCAGGCCCACGACCAGGACCGCGACGTGGATCAGGACCTGGTTGCGCAGCCGCCGGAGCCGTGACAGAAGGTGGGCGTAGAGATAGCCGGCCAGCAGCACCGCCTGAAAGAACATCACCGCCGTGTTCCAGACCGCCGGCGTGCCGCCCAGCAGCGGCAGGATCATCTTCGTGAACATCGGCTGAATCGCAAAGAGGATCAGGGCGCTCAGGAACATCGCTCCCGAGCACAGCGGCAACAGCAGCAGGAACAGGCGGCTATAGGGTGAGGTCGTATCGTCGGGTGTGGCTAGATCCATAATGATGTACTTCGATCAATCACGGAACTTGTAGGTTCTCAGACACAAAGCGGTACTCTATGCCCGCCCCCTCGGATGCGTCAAGCCCCAAGGTACCGCCGGTCAGGGCAATCGCAAAGTCGCAAAACGCAGTTGGGTGGCAGCGGCAAGCGGAGTCTGGGCTCCCAATCGCGATGTATCGCGATTGGGAACCCTCTTCGGAGCTTGCCGATGGTTTCGTCCATCCGCCATCGGCAAGGCCTGCGCAAAACCTACGGCCTTGCCGCTGCCACCCGTCGCTTCGCGACGGGTAGGAGAAAGAAACCTACCGGATCCAGGGTGCCATGCCTACGCCTCGTAGGCATGTCTACGCAAAGCCGTAGACATGGCACCCAAACCGCCAGTTTCTTAGTACTACAACGCTATCTTGT
>VGYL01000983.1 GCA_016872975.1 Planctomycetota bacterium | reverse complement strand
GCTTTGGGGGTCGATGGTACGACAATGCCGTAACGTAACGTGTCTCCGGACGATGCGCCGGAGACGAGCCATGCACCCGAGCGATCGCGCAGGGATCGCTCAAGGAGAACTGTATGAAATGGACTTTGTTCGCCGTCGCCGCGGTCGCTGTGCTTCTCGTCGCCCCGCGCGTCGCCGACGCGACCGACCTTTTCGGCGTGGAGGCGACCTATAGCGGCGGGACGATCACCCAGACCGCCAGCTCACTGCCGAACCTGATCGAGGCGCTCATCAACAACCAGGGCGCCTTCGCCCCGCTGCTGGGAAACGACTTCACGGGCAGCCTGACGTACTATGGCATTCCCGGCGCCGTGGCGGTCGCGGTGCAGGGCGATACGCAATTGACCATAACCTCGCCGTTGACCGGCCTGGACCGGACGTTCACCGGGACCAGCCGCAATGACCTGGAGGACCAGTTGAAGGACTGGCTGCTCAAGGAAGGCAGCAATGAGGTCGGCCAGCTCATCCAGGCCGTGGCCGAGCACTCCGCCGCGGCGATCACCGACGGCAATCCGTCGTCCATGACCGCCCGCATGGCCGACCGCGCCTTCGGCACGTTCGGGCTGTTCCCGGCCAACCGTGTCATGCGCGGCAGCGAGCCGGGCCACCATGCCGGCCTGTGGTTCCACACCCGCCAGTCCCAGGCCGAGACGCCCGTCGGGACCGCCGACACCGCCAGTTACGAGATCCATGTCCCCTGGTGGCTGAATTTCGGCCGGCATGTCTCCCTGATCGGCGGCGCCAGCGGGCAGTATATGGACACCGAAGGCACGGCGGTTTACGGCGGCGGCTCCGACCTGGGGCTTGGCATTCGCCCGTTCGTGCGCGACGAGCAGAGCCACTTCGGCTGGCAAGTCACCCCCTTCGTCGGCCTGCACGCCATGGGGACCTACGACGGCGCCACGGGCGGCCTGCTGAACCAGTTCGGCATCGCCAGCCGGCTCGAATTCCAGCTCCCGCGCGGCATCCTGCTCATCGTGGCCAACCAGTTCTCGCACTTCAACAGTCTGAGGCTCAAGATCAAGGACGTGAACATCGATCCGATGGTCGAGCAGAACGTCCTCAAGAACGGCCTGATGGTGGACGTCCCGCTCTGGGCCGATAAATCGCTCTATGCCAACGGCTTCTTCGCAGACACTCGTTTCCTGCAGGACGCGGCCGTCGATAACTACCAGACCCTCGGCGCCGGCCTGTCCCTCCGCGGCGACCGCATGTCCCTGAACGTCTACGTCAGCCGCGACTTCGCCGGCGACTACCGCAGTTGGAACGCCGGCGCCGGCCTCAGTTTCGGACTGTAAATCTCAGAATCGATCGCGAAGAACGCGTCTGAGATCCTCCGGCCATGCTCAGACCATGGGTGGCAGCATGGCCGGAGGCCTGGCACAGGCCTTGCCGCTGGCGGACGGGCCAACCATCGGCAGGTCACTTGTTCGGAGAATCGCCCAAAGCATTCAAGACAAAGCAGTTAGAGCGCAACTCGCCAAGCATCACAAGGTGGAACATCCGATGAAGCGGAGAGTGCGGACCTGGGCACGCCGGAGCAGCCAGCATTGAGGACGTTCAAACCTCCAGAGACGAAGTAGGGAATCCATCATTCCCCGATCCCGCTCTCCGTGCCTCGGCGGTGCATCCAAGTCCTTGTGCCACCTGCGCTTGTGTGTTGCTGTTCTGCGTGCAGACTGTGGTTCACACTCTGGGTTTTCGATAGCGCCCATGGGGGTGTTCGATTTCTTCATCCTCCACGTCGCACCGGGGCTGTCTCTACGCCCATAGAGTCGTAACGTCCGAGTTGCGTTGGATTATCTTCCCTGCAAACCGCACACACGGCACATCCGGCGGTCGTCTGCCCTGTTTTTCCGGGGTTCTGCCCCAGGGACGCGGATTCTACCGTGCCCGGACTAAACCGCCGCTGTCGCGGGGCCGATGTAGCCGGCAGTCGTTCGGGGAATCGTCGCAAAGCCCCCGGCGACGAATGGCTTCGGAACATTTTGGCCCTTGATGGCTGGAGCCGAGAGGCTTGCAGTCGGGCAGGAGGGTGTTATCATCTTCGACGTCACACTCAAAGAGTACCTCAAAGAGATCGACGAGGCATCCCTGTTGACGGCCGAGGAGGAGTACGACTACGGCCGGCGGGTCGTGGACGAGAACGACCCCCGGGCCCGCGAGCAGCTTGTGCGGAGCAACCTGCGGCTCGTCGTCAACATCGCCAAGAAGTACGCCGGCCGGGGCATGGGCTTGGGCGATCTCATCGAAGAGGGCAATCTGGGCCTGATCAAGGCCGTCGATTATTTCGATCCGGACCGCGGCACGCGTTTCAGCACCTACGCCGCCTGGTGGATCAAGCAGAGCATCAAGCGGGCCCTGCTGGAGAACGTCCAGCCGGTGCACGTGCCGACGTACATGGTGACCCTGATCAGCCAGTGGCGCCATACCGCCGCCGAGGTCGAGGGCCGGGTCGGCCGCAAGCTGACCGTCGAGGAGATGGCCGACCTGATGCACCTGCCGTTGCGCAAGGCCAAGGTGGTGCACCGCATCGTCGAGGTGCTCGGCAACTCCGGCGAGAGCTTCAGCCCGGACGACCAGGAGGAATACCAGGCCCTGGAATCGACGCTGGAAGACGAGAGCGCCGGCCGGCCGGAGGATGTCCTGGTCGAGGAAGAGGAAAAGGCCAAGGCGGTCCGGCTGCTCGATGAGTTGGAGTTCCGCGAGGCCGAAGTCCTGCGCCTGCACTACGGCATCGCCGAGCCGCGCCCGCTGAGCCTCAAGGAGATCGGCAAGCGCATGGGCCTGACGCGCGAGCGCATCCGCCAGATCCGCCGCG
>VGYL01000982.1 GCA_016872975.1 Planctomycetota bacterium | reverse complement strand
CCAGCTTGGACGCGGGATCAAACAGCGGCAGGAACTCGACATCCGCGAGGACACCGGCCGCCGTCAGCTTGTGCCGCAAGCGCTCCAGGAACGGCTCGTCGCAACTCATCCTGCCGCCGCAGACCCGCAGCTTCACCGGTCGCAGCTTCTCATTTCTCTTCAGGAGAATGAACGCCTCGACCAGACGCTCCGGGCCCCGCTCGGGACACATCCGCGAGAGAAAGCCGATCGTCGGCACGGCCGGCTTGCCATCACTCGGCACGTACTTGTCCAAGTCAATTCCCATGGGCGCCACATGCATCCGTGCGGCAGGCGGCCCCAGCCGCACCGACATGGCGTCGGCGAAGTACTTGCTGACCGCCAGGAATGCGTCGATATCACCGGCCCGCGCGCGGACAATGTCCCACGCCTGCTCGGCATACGGCGCGGTCAAGCCGTCGAGAAAGCCGTCCTCATCCTGTAACAGACAGACGACCGGAACGCCCAGCCTCTCCTTGATCCGCTTCGCCATGCCGGCGAGCAGGATGTTGGACAGGCAGACAACGTCGGGCTTCTGCGGCTCCGTGCGGAGCCAGTCCACGAAGCGGTCCAGCTCCTTTACCTGCCGCCCCTCTTCGCCCCGGAGCATCGAGACGGTCGTCGCGCCCAGGTCCTGCGCGTTGGTCATGCCGACCTTGCGCGCGGCCCATGCGAGCAGCCGCTGCGAGTCGAACCAGCGGTCGATCCAGCGCGGCGTCCGGCGAAAGAGGGCCAGCTTCTGCTGGAGATAGACGTTGATCCCCCCGAAAAAGATCGGCGCGTTGCTCAGCGGCTCGATCTTGTCGGCCGCCAGGGGCAGGTACAGGGGCACCATCAGCACGTCATGCCCCAGTCTTCGCAGGGCCTGCACCAACGCGGCGTCGCGGAGACAGTTCTCGCAATAGAAGTTGTCTCCGGAGCTGGGACAGATCTGGACGATTCTCATCGCGCTGCACCACCTTCCCCTGCTTTCGGGCCGAACGCATAGACATAGCCGTCGTCGCATCCGACCACGACGATCCCGCCGGCCACGGCCGGTGACGACGTGACGGGTTGCCCCATCTCGTAAGACCAGAGTTGTTTGCCGTCCGCCAGGGTCAACAGGTAAAGCCGGCCGTCATCGCTGCCCACGACCACCTTGTCCCCGGAAAGGGCCGGGGAGCTGTTGACCTCGCCCAGGGTCTTGAACGTCCAGACCTTCTCGCCATTGTCCCGGCGGACGCAATGAACGTGCCGATCGCGGCCGCCAAGGACCACATACTGCGCGCCGACGGCGGGCGAGGAAAAGAACGGGGCATCGCTCTGCGCGTACTGCCAGACAACCTGGCTCGGCGTAGCATGGGCATCTTGCCCATGAGTCGCAGGGCCATCCTGGCCCTGGTTCTCACCGTTCGCCACGGGCGGACTGCCCGCGCCGCTCTTGTTCAGATCGGCTCGAAGAAAGACATTGCCATAATTGCCGACGTAGACCTGGCCCTCCACGAAGGCGGCGGAAGCGGCAATGTACGAGCCGCTGTCGATCTCCATGGTTTTCGTGCCGTCGGTCAGCGCGACCACGTGAATGATCGCATCGCAGCCGCCAAAGACGCACTGGCCGTCGGCCACGGCGGGCGACCCATTGATGTAGTTGCCCGTCTCGTAGGCCCAGACGAGCCGGCCCGTCCCGGCCTCCACGCAATGCACCTTGTTGTCGTAGCTGCCGACGAGAATCCATGTGCTTTGCCCATCCGGGGCGCGGGTCCAGTTCGCCGAGCCCAGGATCTGCCCGCCGGTCTTGTACTTCCACTGCAATTCGCCCGTCACGGCATCCAGGGCATAGAGGTGGTCGTCGGCGGAGCCCACGAACACACGACCCTCCACGACGCACGGCGCCGCTTCAACATCATCGCCGGTCTTATAGGACCACAGTTTCTCCCCGGTCCCGAGGTCGAGGGCATAGACATGCGTGTCGCAGGAACCGATGAAGACCCGTCCCCCGGAAACGGCAGCCGACGATTTGACCGCAGCGCCGGTTTTGAATTTCCACAGGAGTGCAAGAGACTCGGCCAAGTGGCCTTCGGCGCGCCCCAGCAGGCCCTGACCGCCGTGAAACATGGGCCAACTCCCTTCGATCGTCGTCTGCGGATGGCGGATGGGAGAAGGCGGATTCGATATGGTCGTCGCGCCGCGGTGATCCGGGTTCTGCCTCGGAGCGTTCGTCGTGGCCCCCCGGCCGCGGAGGACAAAGAAGACCGCGAGCGCGACGAGGAGGGCACTGAGAAAGAGGACCCAGATTTTGGCTCGTGTAGACATCCGTCGCACCCAACAGGATCGTGACGCCATCCGGACCGGGATTCCGCACGGCTATGCACCGTACGGCCGCCCACCCATGATAGTTCACCCCGGGGGTGCGACGCAACCGGTCTTTGCCCAAGGCTGCCAAGTACGGCGTTGCGCAAGTTCCCGGACGACAGGGAGGAGATTGCTTCGTCGCTGAAGCTCCTCGCAATGACATACTTGGGCGCCTATGTCATTGCGAGCGAGGCTCGCCGAGCGCGGCAATCTACCACCCATAGTCGCGATACTTGGGAAATGCGGTATTAGCGCCGCAGATCGATCAGGGCCAGGCGCGGACCGGTCTTGGCCTGGGGATCGGACTGGAACATCTCGATCTTGGTCGGGATCAGGACGCTGTTGCCCGCGTCCGGGGCGTAGTCGTAGCCGCGGACGAGGATGTACTTCCGCGTGTCGGGGTTCCCGAGCCACAGCGCGTCCACGACGGACCTGTCCTGGCTCTGGAAATAGATGCCCAGCGTCCAGTGCGGCGGCGCCGGCTTCTCCCGGGGCCCGGCCTTGCGGGCCT
>VGYL01000981.1 GCA_016872975.1 Planctomycetota bacterium | reverse complement strand
AGCCCTTGTGCCGCTGGCAATGCTCCCGCGGGCTGCGGCCAGATCGGTGCGCTCGGTATCGGTTGCTCGCAGACCCCGGTGGAGAGATTGAGCTGGGGCAAGGTCAAGCACCTTTTCAGGTGAATCCAGGCGCTCATCACAAGGCGTTGTGGGTGTCGCGAGGGCAAGCCAGGACGCCGGCCTGTTTCCTTCCCACCCGCGCAGAAGGTGCTACAATGGATGCGCGACGACGGCAAGGTGAGTCTGTCCATGGCAGGAAGCCCTCCAGGGAACTGTTCCCGGAAGAGGGTGTGGAAGATGCTCCTTCCGGCCGTCAGGATGCATCTCCCTGGCTGGTGTCGCTGTCCTTAGATTGCCCTTTGGCGATCGAAAGGGGGGGAGCGGTTGTGAGACGCCCTCCGAATCGACCTCTTGGATCTCAATGCTGTGGTGGATTCTTCCTCGCGATCGTTGCGATCGCCATGATTGCACCGCGTCCGCTTCATGCCGAGGAGTGGTTCGCGCCGCCGGTTGTCACTGGGAGCGACCATCCGTTCGGCTACTGTGCCTCCGCGGATCTGAATCGCGACGGCCTGGACGACCTTGTGGCGCATGACGGCACCTGGTTCATGGTCTACCTATCGGACTCCACGGGGCACATGATCGCAGTAGATTCGATCAGTGCCTGCTGGTCAAGCGTTAGGCCATTCGTCCTCATCGACGAGAATCATGATGGTTGGACCGATCTTGTGGGTCTGCCGCCATATTCGGGGAGCCCCTGTCTTTGGCGCAACGATGGTACAGCGCGTTTCTATGAGACGGGTCGGTCATTCGACAACTCCCCACCACTTGTCAAGGGTGACATCGATGCGGACGGATATGAAGACCTCGTGACGCAATCCGATGGATGGCTATTCGTCTACTACGGCGGACCGGCTGGCTTGGCCCAGACTGCGCAGTCGGTGTCCTTCTTTCCGGAGTACCCCACCGAATACATTATCGGTCTAGGTGTTGCCGTTGCCGATCTGGACGGGGATGGTCGCCAGGATCTTGTGTTAACGGGCTTCACATATGACGACTACGGCCACCGTCTGGGGGGAACAATCCGCTGGCGGCACGGGCTGGGGAATCGACAGTTCGGTGGTTTCAGAGAGTTCACGATGGGGAGCTCAGAGGCGGAGTTCTCGGACCCGGCGAGTACGGATCTGGAGGGAGACGGCGATGCAGATCTTGCCGTACTGTACTACGACGACCAGGGGTATGGCGTCCGCCTTCTCTATTATTCTGCTGCTTCGGACCAATTCTCGTCGTCGGAGACTCTGTACCCATATGGGCGTCCCTACTTTGGGTTGATCAACGATGATGGGGCTCCGGATCTCTTTGTGGATCGAGTCTTTGTCACACCCTTTCGATCCAAGACGGTGGTATATGGGGGTAGCTCCGACGGCTTCGACCTCGTGCAGGAACTCCTGGGTGCAGGGGGGGCGACGCTTGGCCATGTTCTGAGCGCTGGACGACCGGACATGCTCGCGGTGGGGCGAGACGCAGACGAGAACCCACAGATCACTGTGTGGAAGAACACTGCCTATCCACTGGCCTCCGCTGGAGGTTCAGGCGAGCCCGCGGAGCGATCCTCGCTCAAGGTCTGGCCGACTGTGGCGACGAGTGGCGTGGAGATTCATGTGGGGACTTTGGGTGCCCTGCGGGGCTTGACGGTGCGCAATGTCCTTGGCCACCCGGTCCGGCACCTCTCCGTCGGGCCCGAAGGGCGGTGGAACCTATATGACGACAGTGGAAGACCCGTTCCGTCCGGTGTCTACTTCCTGCACCCCGAGGGACAACGTTCTCGTGGACGAGCCGCACGAGTCGTTGTGATCAGGTGATCTGGAGCGGCGCTGAGTCAAGTACAGAGTAGCGGGGGCGACCTTCCCTTGAAGTGAGGAGGATCGCCTCTTCGTTCGCGGCTTCCAGGATTCGGGGGCGACCGAGTTTGCCCCCTTGCGATCGGCGACGCCAGAAGAGCCTGATGCCCTCCCGATGCCAGGCGATCACGGTCTCGGGCTTTACAACAATTGGAGAGCGATCCCAGCCCGACCAGAGTCATCGCAGGAGGATCCAGAGAAGGCGACCTTGGTTGCCGAGCCGAAACCGCTTCTCTTTCCGTTGATAGGTAGCGAGTTGCTGTCGCAGGGCGGCGTTTTCCAGCGCGAGGGAGGCGTGAGACAGGAAGGTGGTCCTGAGGACGCTGAGCAGGGCGTGTGAGACGCCGACGCCGCGTTCAAACCCCCTATCAGCTTCGGCTTCTCCGGCGCTTGACACGCATCAGCCGACCGGGATACTTTCCTGCCGTCTGCGACACGCCCGGCAGCCCGAGCACGAGCGGCTGCGTAAGCGGCGCTGCGCTCTCGTAGGAGGAATGAACCGTGAGGCTGTTTCACCTCCTTGCCGCCCCGCTTGTGGCGGCGATGTTGATGGTGGGGTGCTCTCACGAGCCAGCCAGGCCGCACCAGGAGGCATGCTGGATGACCGCGTCCGCCCAGTGGACGCACGCGACCCTGCCTGCCCCACAGAATGGCGTCGCCTCGGTGATCCAGACGGCCACCATCGCCATTCCGCGGGGCTCTGTTGTGATCCAGGGTTCGGGTGTCCACTGGCAGGGACCAGAGACCGTCGAGCCAACGTTTTTCGAAGCGGGCGCGGACGCCGATGGCGTCATCGTGGCTGAGTACGCTATCTACGACTACCGGAGAAACTATGGGAACTGGATGGCCTACATTGTGTTAGGCCTCCAGTGCCGAGAGAAGGTGTTTGTCGACTCCCTGCCGTTCGAGGTGGAGGAGGAACGAGGAGCCTCAACGCCGTGCAATCGGCGAGCCGGACAGGA
>VGYL01000980.1 GCA_016872975.1 Planctomycetota bacterium | reverse complement strand
CGGCAGTAATCATGCCAGAAGGTGCTGATGTTATAGAGGTCGAGGGTCAGGCCGATGCCGTCGGCATTGCCGGCGCCCTCGATGGCGACGTTGGCGTCGAACTCCAGGACCCCCCGGCGGCAGACCGGCACGGCGACCTCGGCGAAACCGCCGTGATAGGGGGCGCGCTGACACCGGACATGCAGACGGCCGGACCTCACGGTGTATGTGCTCTGCGGCTCGGAAGACACGACACGCCAACCCAGCTCCGAGAGGGCTGCGCCATCCTTGCAGCGGTCGAAGTTCTCCTCGAAAAGGGCCTGTCCCGCTGCCCACGCCCGAGGCGCGGTCAGGGCCAGCAGAGAGCCGAGCACAAGGAGCGCGCGCAGCCTGTGAGAGCCCGCAGCCCGGCCCGCATCAGGGATTCTGTCCGTCATTTGGCCACCTCCGGTTTGGCAATTTGCACCAGGACAATGCCGGCGCTTTTCAGAGAGGGGATTCTGACGACTGCGGCCGACCCGTCATACGGAGCCGCGAGCGGCACGGCGTGCGGTTCCGGCTCCGGCAGCATGATGGCCGCGCGCTCGACCTTCTCGCCGGGCCGCAACTGCACACGGACAGCGATGCCGGTTTTCGCCGGCGGGTCCTCATGGTACTGGACGATGAAATCGCTCTTGGGCAGGTTGAGCAAGTGCACGGTGATATCGCGGCCGGTTGGCCGCCGCCTCTCATACACGAACGGCTGCCAGAACACGCGCGGATCCGCCTGGACCGACACCTCCGTCCGACGCGCTTCCGGCAGCAGGAAGAAGCCAGGATCGTAGTAGTATTCCGCAAAGCGAAGCGCGAACCGGAAGCGTTCCCACGTGTCGTCCAGTGAGTGGCGGACGCCGGGATTCGCGGCCCAGTGCACCCCGGAAGCGAAGATCAGGTATTGCACCAGTCGCAAGGCCGTGCTGCCCGGCAGGAAGCCGCGCATGTACCCGACACAAGGCTGGCCCCGGTTCTTCCTGACGCGCTGACAGTCTTCGGTCAGGTGGCGGGCGTACTTCTCCCACGTGTTCATCTTCTCGGAGCTGCAGTTGAGCAGGTACTCGAACAGGAGCAGCGAATCGGTGGTGGCTTCCTGGAAGTATTTGGGGATGGTTCGCGCGGTCCGCTCCGAAGAGTTGAAGTTGGTGCCGTAGACGAACTCCGGGCGGGTTTTGGCCACGCCCTTGCGCCACGCCTTGAGGAGCTTCTCGCCGGTGGCGTCCGGGTCCGGGAACAGTTCCCTGGAATTGCGGCCCTCCCAGTCGTGCCAGTCAGGCCGGTCATCGGTCTTGAACCGGTCCTTCTCCTTCTCGTCGAGGCCAAGCGGGTCGGACGGGACCGTGGGCACGAAGCCCCAGTCCCAGCGGCAACCGTCCCAGCCGAACATGTCGGCCGAACGGGCCATCTCCTCGCCCCATCGCAGGCAGAGGTCTTCGCGGTAGATGTTGACCGGCCCCACCGAGTACCGGCGCTGACCGTCGTAGACTCGCCCGTTGTAAAGGTACGGCTGCCCGTCCGGCGTGTACTGGAACAGTTCCGGCTTCTGCAGCCCGGAAGTAAACGGCATCAGGCCGGTGATCCACGAGTAGACATGGACGCCGTTTTCATGGGCTTTTCGGACGATCGTCTGCAGGAAAGCCTTGGTCAGGGTCACTTCGTAGGCCCCCTGCGATTCGGTGTGCGGCTGCCAGGACTTGCCCTCTGGGGTCATGTCGTTGACCGTGTCCGGGGTCCAGCAGTAGTACTCGACAATGCCGACGTGGGCTTCGCGGACCTTGCGCACGTGGGTGGCTTCGCTGCCTTCCTGCCGAATGCTCGGGTTCCATATCCCCACCTGGCCGACCTTCGGCGCGAAGTTCGTGACCGCGGTGTACTCGCGGCCGAAGTCCACCAGTTTCTTGCCGATCAGCGCGTCGGCGCGGAACGTCAGTCCGTACTCGCGTTGCCCTGTGTTCCAGGGGATATCGAGTTCCCTGGTCTCTCCGGGCTTCAGAGAGACGGATCGCTGGTCCACGACGCGTTGCTCGTCAATGCCGCCGGTGACGGAACTGACCAGCTCAACCGTCTCTTCACGCGTTGAATGACTTGTGAGCGCCACGCGGGTGGTGGCGTCCTCGCCGAGGCGGTGGATCAGCTTCCGCGGCCAGACCCGGTCGATGGTGACGGCTTTGCTGACCGGAACCGCCCAGGAGAAGGCCGTCTCGCCGGCTGTGAGGAGCAACGTTTGAGCGCCGAGATCGTCCTGCCCCGGCGTCCACTCGACGGAGATCGTCTCTGAGGCGTTGGCGGCAAGGGTGATGGGCCGGGCCAGGACCTCGCGGGGGCCGGCGGCAATGCGCACGGGCACGTGGAGCGCCTGTGCCGTGGCATTGCTCAGAATCCAGCCAATGCCCGCTGGGCGATCAACCAGCAGAGGCAGCGACTTCGGCCTGCAGGCCGCCGACACCGGCGCCGCTGTGATCACCTTCAAGGGCATGGGCCCAGGCATCACTCTGGCGTAGCGCGCCGAGGTCTCCGGGTCTGCGCCGGCGATCAGACTGAAGTGGAAGCTCAGTCGCCCGGGCGCTTTACGCCATCGCATGCAATCGGAGAACAGTTGGATGACCGTGCAGTCACCGGCGCCCGCGAAGCCTTCCTTCGCGCCCTGCATGAAGTAATGGAAATGGCCAAGCCCCGCTTCCGGCGGCCCCAGGATGCCGAACCCCAGCTTGCTCTTCGGGTTCCATGCGAACTTATAGCCAGGGCATGGGGAACAGAAGCCGCGCTGCCACTCGCCCGGAGTCCGTTCCCGGTCGGGGTAAAACAAGCCCTCGCCGGCTGCGCTGCTGAAGCCATTGGCGCGCAGTACCCAC
>VGYL01000979.1 GCA_016872975.1 Planctomycetota bacterium | reverse complement strand
CAATGGCCGATGTGCACTTGGCCGCCGGTGGCGGCGGCGGCCGCCATGAACGTGCCGGCCTCGATCCGGTCCGGGATCACGCGGTACTGCACCGGGTGCAGATGGCGGACGCCGTCGATAGTCAACCGGGGCGAGCCGATGCCGCTGATGCGGGCGCCCATGGCATTGAGGCAGTGGGCCAGGTCGGACACCTCCGGCTCGCAGGCCGCCGATTCGATGATGGTCCGGCCCTTGGCCAGGGTCGCGGCCATCATCACGTTGGCCGTGCCCAGGACCGTCGAGCCGAACGGGCCGCCCAGGAAGATGCTCGCGCCCTTGAGGCCCTGCGGGGCTTCGGCGATGACGTACCCGTTCTTCAGGTGAATCTGGGCTCCGAGGTGCCGCAGACCCAGCAGGTGCAGATCGATGGGCCGGTCGCCGATGGCGCAGCCGCCGGGCATGGAGACCTCGACCCGGCCGCACCGGGCCAGCAGCGGGCCGAGGATGCAGACACTCGCCCGCATCTTGCGGACGATGTCGTACGGCCCGACGGGATTGTCGATCTTCGTGGCATCGATACTGAGCAGCCCGTCCGGCTGGCGCTGGACCGTGCAGCCCAGTTGGTCGATCAACTCCTTGAAGACGTTGATGTCGGCGAGGTGGGGAACCCCGATCAGGGTGGAGCGGCCCGCGGCCAGGAGGGTCGCCGCCATGATGGGCAGCGCGGCGTTCTTGGAGCCGTTGACGTCGACGTGGCCGCTGAGACGAACCGGTCCTTCGATTTGAAATACGTCCATGTTGGGATTTACTTATTGCGGTTTACGGTTACTATTGGGACCCTTGCAGGGAACTGGCAACCGGAGCAGCCCCCTGCGTCCAACGCCATATAAATAGATCGTAACGCGCAGATTGTAAATAGGAAATCCAACGCCCGTGCCCGACGGAATCGAACAATCGGTCAATTCGCTCACGGTGCTCGATGCCCTGGTGGTCTTTGGCGGCGTGGCCCTGTTCGCCCGGTGGCTGCTGACAACGTCGCTGGGCCGCGACTCGCTGGCAAATTCCAAGCCCCGCCGCCACGGCATGGCCCCGTTCGCCCCGGTCGTTCTGTTCCTCGTCTGGCTGCTCGGCGGCGGCCTGCTGCAGATGGCCGCCTACCGGGCCGCCGGGTCTGCCGAGCCCTGGCGCCGGGCCTTCCTGGGCCAGTTGGCGTATACCGTGGCCTCGCTGGGAGTCGTCGCCCTCATCCTGATCCTGGCGAAATTCGAGTTCGCCCGGGGGCTCAAAGGGCTGGGGCTGCGGCTCAAGACGATCCCGAAGGACCTGGGCTACGCCTTCGTCACCCTGCTGGCGGTCTGGCCGCTGGTGCTGGCGGCGCTGACGGTTACGCTTCTGATCACGAGGGCGATTTCCGGGCCGGACTACCGGATTCCGCCGCACGAGGCGCTCAAGCTGATCACCGAGTCGCCGGCCGTGGCCCTCAAGGTGCTGCTGGCGATCGTGGCCGTCGGGATCGCACCGGTCATCGAGGAGCTGCTCTTTCGCGGCCTGTTCCAGACGACGATCCGCTCCTACCTGCGGCGGCCCTGGCCGGCCATCGTGCTGACCTCCCTGTTGTTCACGTCCATCCATCTGGACGTGAGCCATTGGCCGGCCCTGTTCGTGCTGTCCCTGGGCCTGGGATACGCCTACGAAAAGAGCGGCTCGCTCTGGCGGCCGATCTTCATGCACGCCCTGTTCAACGGGATCACCGTCGTGACGGTCTTGACCCAGGCGCCGCCAGGACTATAATCGTGCAAGGAAAAGGCAAAAAGGGAAAAGGCAAGAGGGGACCGCACCGGTGCGCCTCTCCTTGCTTTTGCCTTTCTCCTTTTTCCTTTTTGCCTGCTGGAGGCTTATGGCAACCAAAGAAACCAAGATCTTCGTCGAACACGGCACGGACGTGACCCTTGTCACATTCGAAGAGGAAAACATCCTGGAAGAGCAGCAGATCCGCCGGCTGGAGAAGGCCCTGCTGCCGGTCGTCCGCGCGAACGACCAGAAGCGGTTCGTCCTGAACTTCCAGAACGTCCGGTTCATGTCGTCCTCCTTCCTGGGCCTGCTGGTGAAGGTCCACAAGCGGGTCGTCGAGCTGGGCGGCCACCTGCAACTGGTCAGTCTCGATCCCAAGATCCACAAGGTCTTCGAAATCACGCACCTGGTCAAGGTCTTCGACATCGTACCGCCCGGCCAGCAGTAGGACCGACCTCCCGGCTCACCGCGCAGCCGCAGGGTGCGTGCCACGCTAAGCGTTCGGAGTTCCGCCTTATGCATTTTTGACGGACAAAACCGGTAATCGCGCCGTACCCGTCATTTCGCCGATGTGCCTTGCGCCAGGCTACGTGTGGTTGTAGGGTGGGGCTTGCCCCACCGGGAAGCCGGACCCAAGGAAAGCGGTGGGGCAAGCCCCACCCTACACATTACCGAACTTGCTCGTCAAAACTCATTAGGCGGGTCCAACAGTCCTGCCTTCCTCTTCTTTCGTGTTCATGGGAGATGGAGCCGGCTGCGCCGGAAGACTCCTTGACCCGCCGGAAGGCGGTACTCCGAACCTGCGAGACGAACCGTACCACCGCCGGACGGCCATCCACCAGATTGGCGCCGGCGCAGTAGTCTCTTGATGCCCTCAAACGGCGCGGCCATCGGCAGTACGACACTCTCACGCGCAATCCGTGTCACACGGCCCTACGGTTACGAGTGGCGTCCGGTCATTGCGTGAGGAACTTCCGGATCATCTGGGCACAGACCCGGTCCAGGCCCTCCGGGGCGCCGTCGCCGCCGCGATTCGTCGCGGCCAGCACGGCGAAGTTCTTCAACGGCGCCACCCAGCCGACGCAGTAGTTCATG
>VGYL01000978.1 GCA_016872975.1 Planctomycetota bacterium | reverse complement strand
TGCGGGCCCCGCCGGCCACGTGTTGCTCGAGGTACTCGGCCGTGATGTTCCCCTGCGGATCGCTCAGGTACAACTCATAGTGGTGGCCGCGCTGCTCAAAGGCCTCGAACCCCTGGGAATGGCTCGACGCGACCTCCTGGCGAATGTCGCTGTCGAAGCTGGCCTCCTCGGCGGTAGCCACCGCGTAAAAGAGTGAGACCAGCGGGCTCTTCCAATTCTTGATGATCTCCGGGTGCAGATGTCCGAGTGGCTCGGGCACCTCCTCGGGCTCGCGGAGGTCTTCGGAGTGCACGGCCACGTGCCACATGCCGATGAAGGCCGTGACTCCGATGCCGCCGGCGACGAAGACGCAGTCCCGCTCGGCCCGCAGGAACTTGTCGCTGAAGCGTCCATACGGCCCATAGACCGTCACGTGATCGCCTTTGTCCAACCGGTCCAGCGTGCGGGTATGGTCCCCGAGCTTCTTGATGCCCAGCTTGAACTCGGCGGCCAGGTTGTACCCGGAGGCGATGGAGTAGGGGTGGGGCTCGGGTGAGATCCCCTCCTTGTGCACCACCAGGTAGACGAACTGGCTGGGCCGGAAGTCCATCTTCCGCTCCAGTGGCGCGAAGGTCGCCTTGATGATGTCCTCGGTTTTCTCGATGCTCGACACGGCGTGGGGAAAGCGGGGGCCGAGGTACCAGTAAAGGAATCGGATGTAAATGAAGCCCGCCGCCGCCAGCGTCAACAGGCCGTAGACCCACACGGTCAGCAGCGGGTAGGCCGCCACGTCGGCGCTGACGAGGAGAATGTGCACGATGATGAGCAGCAGGACGAGCCCGAACCACTCGTGCGTGCGCTTCCAGATGTGGTAAGGGATCTTGATCCACAGGGTAGCCGCGATCAGCCCGGCGAAGAGCAGCAGCGTGATCACGCCCACATTCTGGCCCCAAAGGTACGTGTCTCCCTCCGGTCGCAGGAACCACATGGCCCGCAGGAAGGCGACCACGTCCGGCAGGCGGTCCACGGCGAGGAACACCGGATGCAGCAGGATCAGGAAGAACGCCCAACGGCCGATCCGCTTGTGGATCTGGTAGGCCGTGTCCAGACCGCCGAAGTAGACCTCCAGGAACCGCCACCGGCTCGACAGGAGGATGCTCCAGCACATCAGGGTGGTCGCCGTCAGGGAGCCGAATTTGGCCACGTACTTGTAGGGATTGGCGAACCAGTCCTGACAGTACCACTTGCTGCCGATCCAGAGCGCCAGCGTGATCCCCGCGGTCAGCAGAATCGGCTTCAGGTTTTGCGACGTTCGTGCACTCATTCCCATCACGGTCCAAATTACGAGAGTACCTTATGTGCGGCACGGCTGTTTGTGCATCAGGTTTTCCCTCTATGCTGCGGTCATCGGTTTCCTCCCGATTGAACCGCGGCCGGCTCCCCCTATTATCAACAACGACCCGCTCAAAGGCTAACGGCAAGCCCGCAGGGCGAAAGATCATAGCCCAGCGATTCATCGCTGGGTACGCGGCCAGAAAGACCAGACCAGTCCCGCCAGGGACGAAAGAGCCCCTATGGCTTGGCAGAGCGTCTCTTTCGCCTCGGGCGGGGCTGGGGATTCAGGCGAACGTCCCGTTACCCACCGCTGAAACGGTGGGCTATTTTCGGTCGGCCCTGCGGAACTGGCTGCGTCTTAGCCTTGGAGCGGATCTTTGATTATCACGGCCAGGGGCGGCGTCGGAACTGTCCGACGCGGCTCCACGGGGTGGTACCGCCATGGCCGTTCAAAGGAGCCATTCATGCGGCAAACCGAGCACGACCGCGACGAGAATACGCTGCCGGCGACGATGCCGGCCTACGAGGCGGTGCGGGAGTTGACGCGCCTGGAGCCGCCGGAGCAGGCGGAGATCTTCGAGCAGATCCCGGAACAACAGGCGACGGCCATTTTCGGCCTCTTGGACAAGGGCGTTCAGCAACAGCTTGTCGACCGGTTGCCGCCGGCGCAGGTTGTGCGTCTGGTCGAGTCGCTGGAGCCCGACGACCGGGCCCAACTGCTGGAGGAGTTGCCCGCGCCCACGGCCCGCAACCTGCTGTCGAATCTCAGTCCGCACGAACGGCAGATGACGGCGCAGTTGCTGGGGTTCCCCGAAGAGTCGGTGGGCCGGATCATGACACCGGAATTCCTGGCTCTTGGGCCCGGCCTGACGGTCGCGCAGGCCCTGGAGAAGATCCGGCGCGAGGGGCAAGCGGCGGAGACCATCTATGTCCTGCCGCTGCTTGATGACGAGCACCATCTGCTGGGCCTCGTCTATCTCAAGGACCTGGTGCTCGCGCCCTGCGATCAGCTTGTGGACGAGTTGGCGGACACGATGGTCCGGCCGCTGCCGGCCCTGGAGGACCAGGAGGTGGCCGCCCGCCTGATTCAGATGACGGATACTCTCGCCGCCCCGGTCGTGGACAAAGAGGGCCGCCTGCTGGGCCTGGTGACCGTCGATGACGCCATGGACGTCCTGGATCGCGAGGTCGAAGAGGACCTCGCCTGGGCCGGCGGGTCCGAGCCGCTGGCCCGCCCGTACTTCTCGGTGTCGGCGCTGCGTTTGGCGCGAACGCGCGTCATCTGGCTGCTGGCCCTGGCCCTGGCGGCGATCCTTACGGTCAACGTCCTGAGCGCCTTCGAGGCGACGCTGGAGGCGGTGATTAGCCTGGCCCTGTTCATCCCTCTGCTGATCGATACGGGCGGCAACTGCGGCGCCCAGTCCGCCACGACACTCGTGCGGGCGATGAGCGTGGGCGAGATCGGACCCCAGGATCTCCTGCGGGTGCTGGGACGCGAGTGTCTGGTGGGTTTGCTGCTCGGGGCGATGCTCGCGGCCATCGGGGTGATTCCCTTGTGG
>VGYL01000977.1 GCA_016872975.1 Planctomycetota bacterium | reverse complement strand
GCCGTATCGGCCGGCCGTTGCCTTGATGCCGATGGCATTGGTTTTTTCCACCCATTCCTTGACACTGATCCTGTAACTGTTGAGCCCCGCCTGGCTTCTAATTATGGCGAATTCGCCATAATTAAACCCGTCGAATTCGACGGGTTTGGCGGCCGCAAAATGGCCTTAACCCTTTTTGTTTCCTATACTTACATCCACAATCGTCATCGTGTCGTTGCCGAAGATGTCCACCACCTTGACCGCCTGTTTCCGCCGGCCCGGCGTGCATTCGTGGAAGACGCTGGTCAGCTCCAAGGAGCGGTCTTTCTTCGTGCGGAAGGATTGCCACTCGTTCTCGAAGATGTAATCCCCCGTCCAGCGCTCCTCCCATTCGCCGGTCTCTTCGCCCTTGACGCGGATGATCTCGCGCTTGTTCTCGAAGTTGAAGTCCACTGCCCAGTAGTCGATCCAGTCCGTCCATTCTCGGGTGAGCACCTCGCGTTTCACGATGCCCTTGGCGTCCTTGCTCACTTTGACGATCTGGCCCTTCTCCACGACGATCCTGCTGGTCTTGCCGTTCCAGACCAATTCGACCTCGCGCTTGTCCGCGAACAGCAGGAAGCGGCACTTGTCCGGCAGAGGTTTGTCGGCTTCCAGGAAGCGGATCACCTCTTGTTGTTCCTGTTCCGTCAGTCGTGCCACAGTCAGTCCTCACCAAACGGCCTGCCACGCTCCCAACCAGGTTCCCATTCTACTCCGTGTCGCAAGAGCGGTTGTCGGTGATCGGTAGTCGGTAAGACAGGGATCGGGAGTCGCCCCAGAGCGTTGCCGACTCTATTGTCCCCCCGGCTGTCGATGATGACCGGCAGTTTCTCCGCCATATCGCGGCCTCTCAACCCTGTCACGGCTCCTGCATTCGCCCGCATCCTACTGTCCATTCTCGCCCAAGGCAAGGGATTGGATCGTTCCGCTTGTCGATCTTCTCGGTGCCGGAAGTTGTCGCCCGGCCCGCGTGGCTCACAGGCTGCAGGCCGTAGGCGGGAGGCGGGGATGGAGGATTGGAATACTGGAATGATGGGGGGAGGGTCTTCCTTGGCGTTCTGGGCGAATCGCAGGGCAGAATTCGTGTCGTAAGAGAGGTCCCAGGTTCGAAGTGTCCAGTGTGAAGCTGGAAATCTGCGTCAATCGGCGCAATCTGCGGTTGAAGAAGAGCTCTTGAACCGAGGATGACAGAAAGGAAAATGGCAGAAAAGAAGATGAATCCGGAAGAGAACGGGACCTTTTTCGGCTCTTCTGATATTCCTTTCTACCATCTTCTTTTCTACCCCTCTTGCTTCCGGCCGCAGTTGAGCAGCAGTTCTCAGCGGCCGGTTCCCAGTTGTGGTCTGCGGCCGGAGGTTGCCGCGCTTCGCTCGCAATGACATTATTGCCGCGCGGGAGCTTCCTCCAGGGCTGGGCGCGGATCGTGGAAAGGAAGCGGCCGGGCGCGGATCGAGGCGCGATCCGGGCCCGGCCGGTCGAGGTCGGTTCCCGAGAAGGCGTTCGTTATCCCTTGGCTTTCTCTTCGATGCGGGCTTTGACGATCCGGAGATCTTCCGTCGGCCTGCCCTGCGGGGTGCCGGCGGCTTCGAGCTTCTTGACGGTCTCCTGGCCCTCGACGACCGCGCCGAAGATCGTGTGCTTGCCGTCGAGCCAGGGCGTGTCGCGGAACGTGATGAAGAACTGGCTGCCGTCGGTGCCCGGTCCGGCGTTGGCCATGCTCAGCAGGAAGGGCCGGTCGTGCTTGACGTTCGGGCTGATCTCGCTGTCATATTGATACCCGGGGCCGCCGGTGCCGGTGCCGAGCGGGTCGCCGCCCTGGGCCATGAAGCCCGGGATCACACGGTGGAAGATCGTGTTGTCGTAGAACCCCCGGCCGGTCAGGAAGATCGTGCTCGTGACGTGCATCGGGGCCACCTCGGGCATCAGCTTGATCCGGATGTTGCCCTTGTTCGTCTCGAGGATCCAGAAGTAATCCTTCTTCGGATCGAACTGCATGAGCTCGGGCTTGGTCTGCCGCAGTTTCCATTCGTTTTCTTTTCCGAGTTTTTCCATCGCATTCGCCTGCTGCTGTTGTTGTTGGGCCTGGAGTCGGGCGACCAGTTTCTGCTGGAACGCCATCATGATGGTCTTCTGCTCGTCGTCGGTGAAGGGGGACTTCTGTCCGGCGAGGGCCTCGCGGATCCCGCGGATGAGCAGGTCCGTGTTCACCTCGACCCCCTGCTGCCGGAAGCCGGCGACGATCTGGGTCCCGATAATGTAGCTGACCTTGTCCATTTCGGTCTTGAAGTCGTTGGCGTCCACCGCACGGGCGAGGCCCGCCGGCAAGCTCGCCATCAAGACGGCCCAGACCAACATCGTTCGAAGCTGTCTGCCCACGATCATAATCGATACCTCCCAAAATTTTCTCAATGGATGAAAGGCAAACGAGCGGAACAGCATACCCACACGGGCGCGGGAATACAACGGGAAAAATACCCGAGAGGGTGTGTGAGAACCCAGCTCAGTAATGGGTGGCAGCGGCAAGCGGAGTCCGGGCTCGGGGTCCCCAACGCAGAATTTCGCGTTGGGGAGCCCCTCCCAATCGCGATGCATCGCGATTGGGAACCCTCTTCGGAGCTTGCCGATGGTTTCGTCCCTCCGCCATCGGCAAGGCCTGCGCAAAGCCTACGGCCTTGCCGCTGCCGCCCGTCGCCTTCAGGCGGCCGTTTGGAGTACCGCGTTTACGCGGGTCAAACAGTCTTACCTCCACTTGCCCCTCCGCGTCTACAGAAGGTAGAGCCGGCTGCGCCGGAAGACTGTTTGACCCGCCTAATGAGTTTTGACGGACAGAACCGGTAATCGCGCCGCACCCGCCG
>VGYL01000976.1 GCA_016872975.1 Planctomycetota bacterium | reverse complement strand
GCCGGCCATGAGCTTGATCTGGGCGTTCTCGAACGTCCGGCCGCTCTGGTTGTCCATGGTCACCCAGCCGATCACGTCGATCGCCTCGCCTTCACTCTGGGCGAGCATGCTGTAATCCGCCTCCCAGCTCATGCCGCCGGTGATGTAGCTGAGCTCGGCGTCCAGCTTGCCGGTCGAGTCGGTCTCCAGGAACCAGCGGATGGTGGGCTTCAGGATGGTATCGTCTCCCAGGGCGGGAAACAACGGCTGGCCCGGCAGGCTGAAGCGCAGCTTGCCGTCGACCTCGATGATCGGCTGGCCGCCGGCGTCGTACGAGGCACGCACCATCTGGGTCTGAGCGTACTGGCTGCCGTAGCGCCGCATGCCGGAGGCATGGGGTTGGTAGCCGCTGCGGACGATCCGGCCGCGGACGATCTGTTCTTTGCCCTCGCCGCGCTGGACCAGGAATTCGATCTCCTTACCCTCATACAAGGACAGCAGCAGGCCCTGCGAAACCGGGTCGGCCCGGTAGTTCTGTTCCAGAATCTGGAGGGCTCGCTTGCCCTGCGGATCGCGCAGAATCACCGAGTCCGGCTCCAAGTGGGCCGTGATCTGCGTTACGCTGACCTCATTGATCCCCTGCCGCAAGTCGAGGGCCAGCGACTCGCGCACCACCGCGAAGTTCTGGTTGTAGATCGTCAGCGACAACTGCGCCGACGCAGCACTCACGCAGACGAGCCAGATGCCGACGACGACTCCGATGTACTTGTTCAGATTCATGTTTTCCCCTTTGACAACGCCCTTCGTACCATCGTTTCCTGGTACAGTTAAGCGTGGGGGTTCTCATCCGTCCAGCAGAAATCTGGACACTTGCTTCATAATGACGGGGTCCGACGAGGGATCAGAAGAGGCCTGCAAGGTGAGTTCTGTGAAATTTCTGCGTGACTCGCCGAAATTTCACGATACAATGCAACTTATGGAAAGAGAATGGTTTACAAGAGAGATCATTGCCGCTATTCGACGCTCCCCCGTGGTTGCCTTGCTGGGCCCCCGTCAGGCGGGCAAGACCACATTAGCACGCCAGGTGGCGCGATCCGGGCTCTTTCCCTGCAATGAGGCGGTCAACTACTTCGACCTGGAAGACCCGGCTCACTTGGCGCGATTGGCGAATCCCAGGCTGGCGCTGCAAGGGCTTGAGGGGCTGGTGGTGGTGGACGAGGTTCAACATCGCCCGGATTTGTTTCCCACCTTGCGCGTGCTGGTGGATCGGGATGATTCCGCGGCCCGATTCCTTGTCCTCGGCAGCGCATCGCGCGATCTGATCCGGCAAGGGAGCGAGACCCTGGCGGGGCGGATCCAGTTTGTCGAGGTAACCCCATTCCAACTGCGCGAGACCGGCGCGCAGGCGGTGGATACATTGTGGGTGCGAGGGGGGTTGCCGCCGTCCTTTCTCGCGGAGTCGGACGACGCGAGCTGGCGGTGGCGCGAGGCCTACGTCAAGACGTTCCTGGAACGGGACATCCCGGCCCTCGGCATCCAGATCCCGCCGGCGACGCTGCGGCGGTTCTGGACGATGCTGGCCCACTATCACGGCCAGCAATTCAATGCCTCGGAGATCGGCAAGAGTCTGGGGGTTGCCGATACGACGGTCGCCCGGTACCTGGATATCCTGGTGGGTACGTTCATGGTGCGGCGACTGCTCCCCTGGTTCGAGAACATCGGCAAGCGCCAGATCAAGAGGCCCAAGATCTACTTCCGCGATTCCGGTATCCTCCACCTCCTGCTTGGCCTCCCCGGCATGGAACAGATGGTGACCCATCCGAGACTGGGGGCGTCGTGGGAAGGATTCGCGCTGGAAGAGATCATCCGGTGGACGGAAGCGTCCGAGGAGGAGGTCTACTTCTGGGGGGTGCACAATCAGGCCGAACTCGATCTGCTGCTATTCCTGAAGGGACGACGCCTCGGCTTCGAGGTGAAGTACACCGATGCGCCAAGAGCCACAGCTTCCCAGCAGCAGGCCGTCGCGCAGCTTGGGCTCGAATCGCTGACGATCGTCGTGCCGGGGGAGGCGGACTATCCCCTGGGGGATCGCATCCGTGTGCTGGGCCTGAATCGAACGGCAGATCAAGGCGGTAGTCTTACTGCGGCTGTGCTTCAGCCGGGGCCTCGTCCTGGATGTAGTCCTTCAGCGGGTAGCGCCGGGCGACCGGGATAAAGAGGATGGCCGCCACGAGCATGACCCCGACGAAGAACCAATAGTAGCTGGCGCCAACGAGCAGGCTCGTCCCGTCCGGCCGTTCGATGGCCCGGTTTACGACCGCCGTAAAGGCGTTGCCCAAGGCAACGGACAGCAGGAAGATGCTCATGATGAAGGACTTCATCCTCTTGGGCGCCTGCGTGTAGGAAAACTCCAGACCCGTGATCGAGACCATCACCTCGCCGGCGGTCAGGAAGACGTAGGCGAGGAACTGCCAGCCGATGCTGGGCTGGAAGCCGGCCGTAATGCGGCTCTGGACGAGAGCCGGGACGACGAACGACAGGACCGCCACGAAGAGGCCGAGCCCGATCTTGCGCAAGTCCGTCAGGGGGAATACGCGGTTGATCGCCGGGTAGATCATGCTGGCGAACAGCGGGATCATGACCAGGATCAGGACCGAGTTGAACGCCTGGACCTGGTCCGGCAGCCAGGTGATACCGAGCCAGCGCAGGTCCATGTCCTTGGCTTGATTGACCCACGCGGCCTGCGACTGGTCGAAGAGCGACCAGAAGAAGGCGATGAACAGATAGATGATGGACAACTTCAGGATCGCTCGCAGCCCTTCGCCGCTGAAGGACTCGCACACGAACGCGGTCCCGCCGCGAGGGATATGCACGTACCGCCATTTGCCGGCCCAGAAGGCGA
>VGYL01000975.1 GCA_016872975.1 Planctomycetota bacterium | reverse complement strand
TGCCGATTTCTCTGGAACGTGCTACGGTAGCACTGTCGTGAACGCAATCGATGCAGACCTGCGGCGACAGATCAACCAACTGGTTGATGAGTACCGGGATCGATGTCTGTGGTTCCTGCGAGCGGACTACTATCCGACCGATCTGCCGGAGGTTCTGTGCACCCTTGGCTACATTCGCCGGTACGGCGACCGCGAGGCCTTCCGCAAAGCTGGGGAGTTATATCAGTGGCTCTCACCGGATTCCAGCAAGCCATCTGCCACCTCATAGCGGCCAACCGCCTCGAACAGGGCGAGGCCTACGTGGCGAGAGGGGTTGCGCTGGACCTTCTGACCGGGGGGCGGCGGATCTCCCGTGATATTGACCTTTTCCACGACACGCTCGAAGCCCTGGATGCCACGTGGCCGGCCGACCGCAGGCTGCTGGAAAGCCACGGCTATGAGTTGCGGTCCGTCCATGAACGCCCGTGGTATATCGAGGCCGTGGTGGCCCAGGGGCCTGATACGGTGCTGATGCAATGGACGCGCGACAGCGCCTTTCGATTCTTCCCCCTGGTCCAGCATCAGGATTTGGGGCTGGTGTTGCATCCGTTTGACCTGGCGACCAACAAGGTTCTGGCCTTGGCGGGGCGACTGGAAATCCGCGACTGGATCGACTTGATCACCTGCCACGAACGAATTCAGCCTTTGGGCTACCTGGCCTGGGCGGCCTGTGGCAAGGATCCGGGCTTCAGCCCTTTGACGATTCTGGAACAGGCCGGGCGTTCCGGACGCTATACGACCGCCGAATTGGAGGGGTTGTCTTTTGAGGGCACTCCTCCCAATTTGCCGGATTTGCTGCAGAAATGGCGCCTCATGCTCACGGAGGCCCGCGAGGTGATTATGGCTCTGCCGGCAGGGCAGGTAGGCAAGTGCGTGCTCCACTGCCAAGGGGATCTCTACCGGGGGGATCTTGCACAACTGAGGCGAGATCTTGCCGCGGACAGCCTGGTCTTTCATTCCGGCAGTATCCGGGGAGCCTACCCACAGATCCCGCGATAGTAGGGGACCGCAGGCGTACCTGGCCCTTTCAGAAGGTGCGCGAAGAGCCGGTTCTACGTGGCATGGGCTTCCAGCCCATGGACCATCGGCAGGGTGCCGCTGCCACTTCTCAAACGCCCTGTCAGGACGCGACCGGGACGATTTGGGGTTGGAAGCGGACTTTGGCCTGGCCGATGAGGTAGAAGCTGCCGGTGATGCAGATCAGGTCCTCGCGGCCGACGGCGCTGCGGGCCAACGGGAGCGCCTCGCCCAGGCTGCCGGCGACCTGGCACATCTTGCCGCACAGCTCGGTGTAGGTATCCGCCAACTCCTGCGGCGGCATGGCTTTGGCGGAATTGCTGCGGGTGAAGATGACCTTGTCGGCGCCGTACTGCAGCTCGGCCAGCATGCCGGGGATGTCTTTGTCGCTGTTGCAGCCGAAGATCACGACCATCGAGTCGTACGGGATATTCTGCCCGATCGCGTGGATCAGGGCCCGGATACTGGCGGCGTTATGCGCGCCGTCGATCATGACGCGGGGGTCGTGGCAGATCATCTCCATCCGGCCGGCCAGAGTTACGCTGCCGAGCCCCTCGGCGGATTTCTGGCTGTCGATCTCGTAGCCGATCGACTTGAGCTTGTCCAGCAGGGCCAGCGCCAAGCCGCAGTTGATCGCCTGATGCCGGCCGTACAGGGGCACCCGCAGGTGCTCGAACTTGCTGGTCGGGGTCGTAAGGCAGATCCGCGTGTGCGGGCCGTGCTCGCGCGACGTCTCGAAGCGATAGGAAAAGTCGATGTCGGCGCCGGTCACGCTCAAGGGCGCTTTGACGGCCAGCGACTGGGCCTTGAGAACGCTCATCGCCACCGGGTCCTGCTGGACGGTGACGACCGGGATACCCCGTTTGATGATCCCCGCCTTTTCCATGGCGATGCGGTCCAGGGTATCGCCAAGCTGCTTCTTGTGGTCGATGCTCAGGCTCGTGATGCCCACGACCTTCGGCTGGATCACGTTGGTGCTGTCCAGCCGGCCGCCCAGGCCGGTCTCGATGACGCCGATATCGATGTGCTGACTCTCGAAGAACGCAAAGGCCAGCGCCGTCATGATTTCGAAAAAGGTCGGCGGGCTGCCTTCCTTCGTCAATTTCTCGACCGGCGCGTACAGGCGGTTCATCATCGCCAGCATCTCGGCGTCGCTGATCATCCTCCCATTGATCGCGATCCGCTCGTGCAGATGGACCAAGTGCGGGGAGGTATACAGACCGACGGTATATCCGTTGGCCTCCAGCATTCGGGCCAGCATGGTGGCCGTCGAGCCTTTGCCCTTGGTCCCGGCGATGTGCACGGTGTTGATCTTCGTGTGGGGGTCGCCCAGAAGGGACAAGAGCTTCTCCATACGCTCCAAGCTGAACGTCGATCCGTTGTAGCGTACGTGCTCTTCCTTCTCGTAGTCGGTTTTATCCAGAAGATAAGCCAACGCTTCCTTGTAGTTGCCGAAAGCCTTCTTGGCGCGGACCGTTGCGACCTTGGAAGAGTCCCTTCGTGCTTGCTTCTTTCCGGTTGTCCTTATTGTCTTGGCCATGAAAACGCCATGTTAGCAAATCGCGTTCTCGTCGTCAACGGATACTGTGCACAATTAGAATAATCGTTATAGTTATTAGCACATGTGATCCACGAGCCCATTTTTTGGGTGCCTGGCAAACGCCCTGCGATAGTAACCTTTCTTGAAATAAAGACGCGGTAACCGGCGGACTTATTGCAGCCACAGGCTCAGGAGGGAGGCCCCGGCAGCAAAATACCGACAGAAAAAGCGGTCCCGGACCGGTCCGGGACCGCCTTTGGTTATGATTTATCTTCTTATTAGTAAAGCAATTA
>VGYL01000974.1 GCA_016872975.1 Planctomycetota bacterium | reverse complement strand
CCAGCGAGAACTTCCGCGTCTACGGCGCCAGCACCGTGCCCACCCTGGTGCTCATCGACCGCCAGGGCATGGTCCGCCTCTACCACCCTGGGGAGATGACCTACGACGAACTCGCCCCCAAAGTAGCGGCGTTAGTGCGCTGATCTGCGCGATTTTCTGGTTCCTCTTTCCGCTGCGTGCGGTTTAATAGAAGCAGGACGTCCAGAGGGCGGAAGGAGGCGAGCGATGCTTTCCGCAAAGCTGATCGCCATGATCGAGGACCATGGCGAGACCATCGGCGCCCGCGTGATCGGGAAGATCCGTCATGACCCCGAACTGACCACCCTACGCAAGCTGCCGGAGGCGGAACTGAAGGAGTGGGGGCGGGACATCGCCCGGCACCTGGGCCACTGGCTGGGCAGTTCCGAGCAGGAAGTGGCGCGGCGGTACGAGAGCGTGGGACGGACGCGGTGCCAGCAGCAGGTGCCGTTGCACGAGTGCGTCCACGGCCTGCATCTGGTGAAGAACGCGATCCTGGATTACATTCGCGGCCAGGGGGTCTCGCAGACCACCGTCGATATCTACGCCGAGGAGGAACTGGAGCACGGGGTGGGGCGCTTTTTCGACTGGGTGGTCTACCACCTGGTAAAGGGATACGAGGAGGCGCTACGGCCGGCGGCGCTGCGGGCGGCCCGGGCCTGACCTAGCGTCACGGCTTTCCCGGCCCCAGGTCGTAGCGTAGCTCGCCGCAATTGATGGCACCGGGCGCGCGCACGTGCCGCGGTCTGATCGACAGGCTGAGGCTGTGGATCGGCGACACCGGGAGAAGCGTCCATCGCCGGCGGATTGACTGGACCAGACCGGATGACGTGCGCTACAATCGCATCACGGCCCATGCCCCCGGTTCCTTCGGTCCTGGCAATCCTAGTTTGTGACAGCGTCATTGTGGAGTCACGAACTACGAAGGCCAGCGTTATCGGCATATTCGACACCCTGCACGCGCCGGAAGCCCCGTTTCGTCAACGGGTTGGTTTCTATGCCCGGATGACGGATGCGGAGGGGGATTACAGGTTCCTGGTTCGTGTAGTGTACCTTGGAGACGAGGAGCGAATTGTCGGCGGCCTCGAAACCGAAACAGTGCGGGCGGCGAACCGGCTTGGATTCATGCAGTTGTCGCTGAACCTGCCGCCGCTCACTTTTCCGGAGTTTGGCCGATATGAGTTCCAGTTGTTTGCCAACGACGTTTACGTCGGACGAGCGACGATCAATGCGGTAAAGACGGAGGCACAGTAGCATGCAAGCGATCACTATCTCCGAGTTCACGCCACGTGGCATGCCAATTGCGCCGCAACTGCCCGAGACGGAGCAGCGGTCCCCAGTGGTGCACCTTCCGGCGCTGCGGCGCGAGTGGCCTGAACTGCTGAAGCACGCTCCGACCGCTGAGAAGCTGCTTTTCGCTGCCCACATCGACACCCGCCTGAAGATCACCGAACCGTTTGTGGTCAAGATGGAACGGCACGACGAGATGGTGACGGCGTCTATCGACGAAATCAATGAATTCGGGTGTGGTTCGAACAGTAGCGAGGCCCTCCGCGATCTGGGCGAGACGTTAGCGGAGCTCTACTTCTCCCTCAGGGACAACGCCGATCGCCTGTCTGCCGATCTTCGTGCGGTCTGGCTGAAGTTGAACGAGCACATTCAGCCCCGCCAGAGATGAAGGTCCACGAATTCAGCCGACTCGAGGCGAAGTTGCGGCTGAGAACCCGAGAGTCTGGTGACCGGCTTGCGTGGTTCGAGTACGAAGGAACGGTCGTCACGCGGACCAAACGCTCACACGGCTCCAAGGATCTTCCCGGACACCTGATACGCCAGCAGCTCAAGCTGAACCAGCAGGAGCTTGCGGGTGTGCTCTCCTGCGCTTTGGAGTACGACGACTACGTCAGCATCTTGAAGAAGAAGGGGCTTATCGTACCGGCGGACTAACCCGGTCTTCGCGGCTCCAGGTCGTAGCGGAGCTCGCCGCCCTTGAGACGCATGATGCCCTTCATGGGACCGGGCGGGCGGGGCGGGCGGGCGACGGCCTTCGCCTCGGCCTCCATCTTGTCGAAGTAGGCCTTCAGGCGCTGGACCACCTCGGGGTGCTGCGCGGCCACGTCACGCTGCTCGCTGGGGTCGTTCTCCAGGTCGAACAGCATCATGGGCTTGGCGGCGTCGCCGGTGCGCACGCCGGGATATTGGTTCGGTCGGGCCTGCTCGAACGGGGCGATGAGCGTGATCCCGTCTGGCCCGCGCGGATCAACCCACTTGCTGGTGTCCTCCAGGTAGGCGCCCCCGGGCGCAGGCGCGCGAACGTGCAGCTTCCACTTGCCGGAACGGACCGTGCGCAGCTCCGGCCCCGACATGCAGAAGATGGCCTCATGCGGACTCCGGGCGCCTTCGCTGGCCATCAGCGGGAATATGTCCCTGCCGTCGATGACGCGGTCCGTAGGGGGCTTGCCACCGGCCAGGTTAACCAGCGTGGGGAAGAAGTCGATGACGCCGGAGACTTCGCGGCAGGTGCGACCCGCGGGGATGCGGGAAGGCCAGCGCGCGATCATGGGGACGCGCGTGCCCCCCTCCCAGTTCGAGGCCTTCATCCCGCGCAGGCTGCCGGTGCTGCCGCCGAACCAGGGGCCGTTGTCGGAAGTGAACAGCACCAGCGTGTTCTCATCGAGTCCCAGTTGCTTCAGACGGGCGAGAATCTGGCCCACCGACCAGTCCAGCTCGGCGATGACGTCGGCGTAGAGGTCCGCCGGCGTTTCGGGCGTGTAGAAATCCTCCGAGGCGGCCAGGGGCTTGTGCGGCATGGCGTGGGGCAGGTACAGAAAGAACGGCCGCTCGCGGTTCTGCTCGATGAAGCGCAGGGCGCGCT
>VGYL01000973.1 GCA_016872975.1 Planctomycetota bacterium | reverse complement strand
TGTAGACATCGAACTGGGCGACCCCGTTGTGTTTGTGGGACCGAACAACTCCGGGAAGACGTCCGCCTTGCAGGCCCTGGCGCTTTGGGACATAGGATTGCGGAGGTGGACCGAGAAGCGCGGTGGCAAGGTCAATCCGGAGAAGCGTGCCGGCGTGGCCGTCAATCGCCGTGACCTTGTGGCGGTTCCGGTACCCGACGCCATCCACTTGTGGCGAGATCTGCACGTCCGGGACGTCCAAAGGCCCAATGGAAAACCGGTTACGCAGAACGTTCGCATCGATATCGTTGTCGAAGGAGTCACCGAGGACGTCTTCTGGAAGTGCGGCCTCGAATTCGACTACGCCAACGAGGAGTCTCTCTATTGTCGCCCGCTGCGAGAATCGGAGGCAAAGAACCCCGCGCGGATGGCGGTACCCGAGAAAGCGGAGAAGACCCGCATTGCCTTCCTGCCCCCCATGTCGGGCCTGACCGCCAACGAAACGCGCCTGGACATCGGCGCCATCAATGTGCGCATCGGAGAAGGACGCACCGCCGAAGTCCTTCGGAATCTGTGCCACATTGTCTACAACGACCATTCGGATCGATGGCAGGCACTTCAGGCACACATCAGGTCATTGTTCGGCGCGGCTCTCGATCCGCCCAAGTATGTGGCAGAGCGCGGTGAGATCGTGATGACCTACTGTGAACAGGACAATTGCCTGGATCTGTCCTCCTCCGGACGCGGACTGCAGCAGACGTTGCTCCTTCTCGCCTATATGTACAACAATCCGGGCACGGTGCTCTTGCTGGACGAGCCGGATGCGCACCTCGAAATCCTCAGGCAGCGACAGATGTACCAGTTACTCACGGAAGTGGCACGCGACAACGGGAACCAGATCATTGCGGCAAGTCATTCCGAAGTCCTTCTCAATGAAGCGGCCGACCGCGATGTCGTGGTCGCTTTCGTGGGACAGCCTCACCGGATCGACGATCGCGGAAGCCAGGTCCTCAAGTCCCTCCGCCAGATCGGTTTCGAGCAATACTACCAAGCCGAACAGACGAAGTGGGTCCTTTATCTGGAAGGCTCCACGGATTTGGCCATTCTGCGTGCCTTCGCTCGAAAACTCGGGCACGCGGAAGCATACACCGCCTTGGAACGGCCTTTCGTTCACTACGTTGGTAAGGAGCCCGACGAGGTCCGCAAGCATTTCTTCGGACTCCGTGAGGCAGTCCCCACGCTGCGCGCCGTAGCGATCTTTGACAGACTGAGCCGCGATTTGCCTGCCGACCTCGGAGCCGTCGGATTGATGTGGAAACGCCGGGAGATCGAGAACTATCTTTGCTCTCGTGAGACACTGATTGCCTACGCCAGGCAGACGGCCTCAACCGAGGGACCGGGGGCGTTGTTCGCATCGCACGAGGCGCAGAAACGAATGGCAGCGATGTCGTCGTCTATCGACGAGGTATCTGCGGCCATGAAAACGCTTGGGCGAGGTGGGCCGTGGGACGCTGACACGAAGGTCAGCGACGATTTTCTCTCTCCCCTCTTTGACAACTACTTCCGGAGACTGGATCTGCCCAACCTGATGGAGAAGAAGCAGTTCTATGAGCTTGCCAATTTCGTCCCAGAAGACCAGTTGGACCCGGAGGTCCGAGAGAAACTCGATGCGATTGCGCGAGCGTGGAGGCAGGCAACTGCCCAATAGAGCCAATCCCATGCCCCATTCCACTCTTCCCCCTCCGCAAAGGAAAGGTAGAATGTCCCCTTTTCCTTTGCCGCGCAGGGACCAACTATCCGTTGTCCCAAAGGCTCGCAATTGGCAGGATTGCATATGACACCGAAGGGCATCGAAATCGGACACCTTTCCCGAGAGGAGAAGTTGAGGGTCATGGAAGCCCTCTGGGAAGACCTGTCGAGAGACGCGGAGCAGGTGGAATCCCCCGATTGGCATCGTGAAGTTCTCGACGAGGCCGATCGTCGGCTCGAAGCGGGACAAGAGAGCGTGGTGGACTGGCCCGAGGCGAAGAAGGAACTTCGGAAGCGATTTGAATGAAGATCAACAGGATGGAAGAGGAATCCGCGGTACTGGTTCGGAGAATCCTGGATCTGCGTCGCCATCCGAAGCGGATCCGCCAGGTATTGAAGCACGAGCAGACCCCAAGCGAGACCGGACAGGACGCATAACGGCGCCTTTGCCGACGTGCAGTGCGTGAGATCGGCGGTCTGGCTCAGATGTAGACCTTGTCCATCAGGCGGGGGAAGGGGATGCACTGGCGGATGTGGCGCTCGCGGATGAGCCAGGCGACGGTGCGCTCGACGCCGAGGCCGAAGCCGCCGTGCGGGACCGAGCCGTATTTGCGCAGGTCCAGGTACCAGTCGTAGGTCTCGGGGTTGAGGCCCTGGTCCTTGATCCGCTCCAAGAGCCGGTCGTGGTCGTCCTCGCGGACGGAGCCGCCGATGATCTCGCCGAAGCCGGCGGAGGCCAGCAGGTCGAAATTCTGCACCACCTGCTCGTTCCCGCGGTCGGTCTTCATGTAGAAGGCCTTGGCCTCGCGCGGGTAGTGCGTGACGAAGACCGGCTTGTCGTGCATCATCGAGATGATCGTCTCGTCGGAGCCGCCCAGGTCCTTGCCCCAGCGGAACTCCGCGGCCAGTTGGGCGTGCTTGGGGTTGTTCTCGATCCGCGTGGCGACCTCCTCCAGCTCGCCGCGCAGCTCGATCAGCTCGGCGGCGATCTTGTCCTGCTGCCACTGCTTCAGTTGGCCCCCCTGCTGATTTTCCAGTTCCGCGATCCGGCTCTCCATCTGCTGCTTTTCCTTTTGCAGACTGTCCAACTGCGCGGCCAGGAACTCGCGGGTCCTGGGCCCCTTGAGGATCTCGACCGCCTCGGTGTACGTCAGCCGGTAGAAC